>QHWK01000886.1 GCA_003223775.1 Acidobacteriota bacterium | reverse complement strand
GCTCCATCCGTGCTGCGCCCACGACGGATGGAAATCGGAATAGACGAGGTGCCCGCCGATCGCGAGCACGCGCGCCATCTCGCGCATCCACGCCGGCAGATCGCCGACGTCGCCGATCATCAGCGACGCGTTCACGAGATCGAACGCCGATCCGCGAAACGGCAGGCGGCAGGCGTCGGCGCAGATGCGGCCGCCCGGCTCGCCGCGCGTGAGCATCGCGATCGAGAAATCGACGCCGACGACCACGCGCGCGCCGCCGGCGCGGAGCAGCGGCAGATAGCGTCCCGATCCGGTGCCGACGTCGAGGGCGCGCGGCGCGCGCACGCGCGCGAGCAGCGGCTCGACCACGGACTGCTCGATCCGCATCAGCGGGTTGTGCGCCACCGCCGGATACGTCGGCGCCCACAGGTCGTACGCCGCTCGCGGATCGAGCCGCGAGTCAGTCGGCAGTCGGCAGTCGCCCGCGTCAGTCGGCAGTCGGCAGTCAGGGGGCGAGTTCATCAGAATCCCGTCGTCTCCGGCCGCTGGTAGCGAATCACGTGATGGAGCGCGCGCAGCTCGTACGGCGCGCCGTAGCACTGCAGGGCGTAGCGCCAGCCGCTCGCGAGCTTCAGCAGCCCGCGGCGCCAGGCCGTCAGCGTCACGTCGGTCGTCGTCGGATAGAAGGCGTTGACGACGCGCTCGAAATTGCGGATGCGGCGGCGGATCTCGCGATCGAGCCACGGCAGCCCTTCGCCGCGCCGCAGCGCGAGCTGCTGCCACGCCGGCGACACCCACTCCTCGAGCGTCTCCGGGAACGCGAACCCGCGCCGCTTCGCTTCGTCGTACAGTCCGCCCTCGAGCGGCACGGGCGTGTAGGTGTAGAGGATGATTTCCGCCGCCGGGTTGATGCGCTTGATGCGGCGGATGAACTCGAACGTCGCCGCGACGTCGCCGAGCGGATCCGGCGGGCTGCCGAGCACGAACGAGAACTCGGGCACGACGCCGAACTCCCGCATGCGGCGCGCGAGCTCCAGCGTGAGCGACGCCGACGCCTTGCCGCCTTTGTTCATGCGCGCGAGCGCCGCGTCGCTCGCCGCTTCAGCGCCCGAGAAGAGCATCTTCAGCCCCGAGCGCACCATCGCGCGCCACGTCGCATCGCTGTAGTGCATGAGCGTATCGACGCGGCCGAGCGCCCACCAGCTGACGCCGAGATCGGCGATCCGATCGGCGATTTCGGCGACGCGCGCTTCGGAGATGAAGAAATCCATGTCGTGCATCTGCACGCCGTCGACGCCGTAGGTGGAGACGAGATGGCGCAGCACGCGCTCGACGCGCGCCGGCGACTGCGCGATCCACCGCCGGTTCGCCATCGCCACGACCGCGCAGAAGCTGCACGCGAACGGGCAGCCGAACGACGTGTTGTGCGCCGTCGTCCGCCGCCCGAGGTAGTTCGGCTGGATGTAGCGCTCCATGGGCACGCGGTGGTACGGCAGGTCGGGGAGATCGTCGAGCGACGGGAGCGCCTGCACCGGGTTGTCGACGATCTTCTCGCCGGCCTTCCACGACAGGCCGCCGACCGCGTTCAGGATCCCGCCGCCGCGCAGGACGTCGACGAGCTGCGCCAGCGCGCGCTCGCCCTGCGAGCGAACGACGAAGTCGACGTACGGCGCGCGCAGCACGGCGCGCGTGTGCTGCGTCGGGAAGTAGCCGCCCCAGACGATCGGCACGTGCGGCAGCGCCGTCTTCACGCGGCGGCAGACCTCGACCGCCTGCGGGAGCTGCGGCCCCGGCATCACGGTGACGGCGAGCAGCGGCGCGAGCCGGCGAGCGACAGCAGCGAGAGCGGCAGCGGACGCTTGCCGGGCGACGTCGAGCTCGGGTTGAAGAGCACGATCATCGCGCCACCCACAACCCGAACGCCGCCGGCGCGCGGCGCAGGCGCACGCGCGCGAGGCTGCGGCGCAGGCGCCACCCGAGCGATCCACGCGAGGGGACGAACTCGGGCCGCAGCTGGAGCCGCTCGGCGATCGTGGCGAGCGTCGCGAACGTGAGGTAGCCGATCCCCTGCGCCGCCGCGTCGGCCACGCCGCAGACCGACACGAAGCGGTACAGCGCGTCGCGCACCATCAGCGATCCGTCGCGGTCCGCGCGGAACATCGGCGAGTCCATCACGACGAGCGCGCCGCCCGGCGCCAGCATCCGGTGCGCGCGCTCGAGCGTCGCCGCCATGTCGGGCGCGTAGTGCAGCGATCCGTTGAAGACGATGAGGTCGAACTGCGCCGGCGCGAGCGGCAGCGCATCGAAATCGGCCTGCACGACCGGAAACGCCGTCTCGTAGTGGCGCGCCGCGCCGAGCCCGTCCACGTCGTCGTCGAGCACGTCGACGGCGACCGCGCGATGTCCGAGCGCGGACAAGCGGTGCGATAGCCATCCGCTGCCGGCGCCGAGATCGAGGACGTGCAGCGGCAGCGGGCCGGCCGCGAGCACGTGTCCGAGCAGGTGGTGATACGTCTCGCGGCGAATCTGCCAGTCGGCTGCGCGCGGATCGCCGGGAGGCACCGTCGGCAGGCGGCGGTAGTAGTCGGCGGCGGCGGAGCGGTGGCCTTCCTTCGCGCGCACGGCGCGGTACTGACCGAGGAACGGCGCGAGGCGCGCGTGCCGCTCGTCGGTGAGAAACCGCCAGACGCCGCCGCGGATCGAGAACAGGCGCCCGCAGGGAATGCACACGACGCCGCCGTCGTCGGCCGCGCCGATGACGTCGCCGGCGCACTCGGGGCACGCGAAGCGCGGCATCCACACGGCGTCACGCGTCCTTTCGCATGACGATCAGGAAGTGATCGCCCGAGGCGCGCACGCCCGGCCACGCGCCGACGGCGTCCTCGACCCGCCGCAGCGTCGCGACGAGCGACAGGTGCCGCCCGGCAAATCCCTGCAGGTACGGCGGCGGGACCACGAGCCCGAGCGTGCGCAGCGCGATGCGGCGAAAGCCGGCGAGCGTGTAGATTTGCGTGAACTCGCGCGGCGTGTAGTAGCGCGTCCACACCGTGCGTCCCTCGAGCGGCACCGGCACGAGCCCGCGGCTGAAGCGGACGATCGCGCGCGCGAACTGCCCGCGCGCGGCGTGCACGGCGATCTCCCACGGGCAGACGCGGCCGATGACCGACGCGACGAGCAC
>QHWK01000885.1 GCA_003223775.1 Acidobacteriota bacterium | reverse complement strand
GGTCGCGCCGAGGACCGACACGGCGCGGGCGCCGATCACCGGCCCGGGCGACAGCACGACCGCGCGCTCGATCGTGTTCTCCAGCTCGCGCACGTTGCCCGGCCAGTCGTACTGCTGCAGCCCCGTGAGGACGGCCTCGTCGAGCTTCTCGACGCGGCGTCCCGTCCGCTGCGCGTGCTTGCGCACGAAGTGCTCGACGAGGATCGGGATGTCCTCGCGGCGCTCCCTGAGCGGCGGAATCTCGATCGGGATCACGTTGAGGCGGTAGAAGAGATCTTCCTGGAACCGGCCCTCGGCGACCATCTGCCGCAGGTTGCGGTTCGTCGCGGCGATCACGCGGACCTCGATCTTCTCGGTGCGCTCCGATCCGAGCGGCTCGATCTCGCGCTCCTGCAGCACGCGGAGCAGCTTCGACTGGAGCGTCGGGTTCAGCGTGCCGATCTCGTCGAGGAAGATCGTGCCGCCGTCGGCCAGCGCGAACTTGCCCTTCTTGGTCGTCGTCGCGCCGGTGAAGGCGCCGCGCACGTGGCCGAAGAGCTCGGATTCGAGCAGCGTCTCGGGGATCGCGGCGCAGTTCACCTTGATGAGCGGCATGTCGCGCTGCGCGCTGCGATCGTGGATCGCGCGCGCGACGAGCTCCTTGCCGGTGCCGGTCTCGCCCGTGATGAGCACCGTGCTCTTGGTCTCGGACACGAGCTCCGCGCGGTGGATCACCTCCTCCATCGCGCGGCTGCGCCCGATGATGCCGTAGTGATCGAACTGTTCGTCGCGCTCGCTCACCAGGTAGCGGTACTCGGTCCGCAGCCGCTGGTGATCGAGCGCGCGCCGGACGACGACCAGCAGCTCGTCGATCTCGAACGGCTTCTGCAGGTAGTCGAGCGCGCCGAGCTTCATCGCCTCGATCGCGCTCTCGACCGTGGCGTGCGCCGTCATCATCAGGATCTGCGGCCGCTCGTTGTCGTTCGTCGAGCCGACGTACTCGCGGATCAGATCGAGGCCGTTCAGCTCCGGCATCACGTTGTCGACGATCAGCACGTCGAACGCGCGCTCGCCGAGCAGCCGCTGCGCATGCCGCGGGCTCGTCGTCTCGACGACGCCGTGGCCGGCGTCGCGCAGCGCGCGTCCGAGCGTCTTCAGGATTTTTTCCTCGTCGTCGACGAGGAGGATCGAGCCGCGGTGCATCATCAGGCGGGCCTCGCCCGGCCGATCCGCCCGTCCTTCGACCCGACGATGCCGGAGGAGTCGAACGGAAGGTCGACGAGGATCTCGGTGCCGGCGCCAAGGGCGCTCGTCACGGCGATCGTGCCGCCGAGCCCCTCGACGATGTTCTTGGCAATCGGCAGACCGAGCCCGGTGCCGCCGCGCTTGGTCGTGAAATACGGGTCGAAGATCTGCGCCAGATCGTTCGGCGCGATGCCGACGCCCTGATCGGCGACGGCGATCTGCACGCGCTCGCCGTAGCGGCGCGTGCGCAGCGAGACGACGGGCGTCGACGCAGCCGCCGCGCCCCCGCGCGGGGCCGTCGCCGACGCGGCCACCGCCGCGCCCGCCACCGCGTGGCGCGCGTTGATCAGCATGTTGACGATCGCGCTCCGCAGACGCTCGCCGTCGGTGCTCACCGTCGGCACGAGATCGAGATGGACCTCGGCGCCCGGACCCGACGCCGCCGCCGCGGCCGCCGACTCGCGGCACAGCGCGTTGACGTTCACCGGCGACACCTCGAACTGGATCGGCCGCGCGAAATCGAGCACGTCGTTGACGATGCGGTTCAGCCGCGCGACCTCCTCGTTGATGTCGGCCACGGCCTCGTGCACCGCGGCGGAGGACGGCTCCTTCTGCCGCAGGCCGTGCAGCGACGCCTTGATGATCATCAGCGGATTGCGGACCTCGTGCGCGATGACGGTGGACAACCGGCCGAGCGCGCTCAACCGCTCGCGCTGCGACATCTCGCGCTGGAACCGCGCCACCGATTCGGTCAGCGTGTTGAACGTCGCCGCCAGCAGCCGCGCGTCGTCGTCGTCCCAGCCGCGGCCGTGGCGCAGCACGATCTTCCGCGTCAGGTCGCCGGTGGCCGACACCTCGCGCATCACGTCGGTGATGGCCGCGAGCGGCTGCGCGATGGTGCGCGACACGGTGAAGCTGAGCGCCGTCGCGATGAGGACGGCGAAGACCGCCGTCACCAGCAGCCCCGCGTGGATCGTGCCGAGCGACTGCAGCTGCGCCGTGCGCGAGCGGAGAATCACGGCGACCGGACCGCCCGTCGACGGGGCGGCGGTCGCGTCGCCGTTCGCCGTCAGCGGGCGCGGCAGCGCCTCGTACTCCTCGCCGCCGAGCAGCACGCGCGTGATGCCGGTCGTCCGCAGCCGATCGGCGAGCACCGGATGCTGGTCGCGCGGCAGCGTCGACGCGAGAATCTGCCCGTCCATGCCGAACGCCACGTCGCTGCCCGTCATCTTCTTCAGCTGCGCGGCGAGCGTGTCGTCGAGGAGGAAGCCGGCGCTGAGCGTGCCGAGGATCTCGTGCTGCGGCCGATCGAGCGCCACCGGCACGGTGACGACCTCGAGGATCCCGTTCGGCTGCGGCAGGAGGCCGATCGTGTCGCGGCCGGCGAGCGCGTCGAGAATCGCGGGCTTGTGCGCAACGATGTCGGCCACGCGCGGCGATCCGCCCGCGTTGTAGAGCACCAGGCCGGTCTTGTTCGTGACGAGCACCAGGCTCGCGTTCAACTGCGACTGGTAGCCGCGGGCGATGTCCTGCACGGTCGGCGGGTCGTCGGTGGCCATCGCCGCCTTCAGCTTCGGCTGATCGGCGATGAGGCGCGCCATCAGCGTGAACGTCCTCGCGCGCTCGCTGCGCAGCTGATCGACCTGCGCGCTGGTCGTCACGATCTCGCGCTCGAGCGTGCGCTCCGCCTCGCGCGTCACCTGCGCGTTCACGATGAGGATCGCCGTGGCGATG
>QHWK01000180.1 GCA_003223775.1 Acidobacteriota bacterium | reverse complement strand
CCCGGCCTCCTCGAGCACGGCGTCGGTGTCCGCGCCGAGCGCCGGCGCTCGGCGTTCCTCTCGCGACGCGCCGCTGCGCGCGGCGACGTGAGGATCGACCGCGGCTTCATCCGGCGTGAGGATCGGCGTCAGGCAGACGTCCGCATCCGCGAACAGCGCGAGCCATTCGTCGCGCGAGCGGCTGCGCATGATCGCGCGGACCTCATCGAGCACGCGTATCCGGTCGGTGCCCGCCGCGTGCTGCCGCGGCGCGAGGTCCGGACGGCCGACGCGCTCGCAGAAGCCGCGCCAGAACTTCGGCTCGAGCGCGCCGAGCGCGAGCCACTCCCCGTCGGCCGTCTCGTAGATCGTGTAGCACGCGCTCACGAGATCCTCGGTCGCCGGGAACATCGTCCACGCGATCGCCGCGTCGTGGATCGCCACGTCGACGAAGCTCCCCTCGCCGGTCCGCCCTCGTTCGATGAGCGCAGCGAGGATGCCGATCGCCGCCTGCATGGCGGCGCCGATGTCGCCGACGAGCGGGCCGGGCAGCGCCGGCGGCTTCAGCAGCCCCGCGAGCGCCTGATAGTTGATGTCGTGCGCCGCGCGCTCGGCGTACGGTCCTCCGAGGTGTCCGAAGCCGCTGATCGACGCGCAGACGATCCGCCGATGCCGCCCCCGCAGCGTCGCGGCGTCCACGCCGAGGCGGCGCGCGGTCGACGGCCGGAAGCTGTCGACGACGACGTCGGCGCGCGCGAGGAGCGCGTCGAGCACCGCCGCGGCCTCGGGCGCGCGCAGATCGAGCGTCACGCTCCGCTTGCCGCGATTGAGCGGCTCGAAGAACGTGCGCCGCCCGCCCGAGAGCGGCCCGAGCGTGCGCATCCCGTCGCCGCCGCGCGGATCCTCGATCTTGACGACGTCGGCCCCGAGATCCGCGAGCAGCAGCGTCGCGTACGCGCCGGGCAGCAGCCGCGTCAGGTCGATCACGCGCACGCCGCTCAACGCTGCGCGCGCGCTCACACCTCGGCGGCGCGCCCGCGGAGCTTGCTGTGGTTGAAGCCGTAGGTGAAGTAGAGCACGAGGCCGATGGCGAGCCAGATGCCGAAGCGTTCCCACGCCGTACGCGGCAGCCCGTACATGATGAACACGCAGCCGGCGGCCGACAGCACGCAAACCGGCCAGACAAGCGGCACGCGGAACGGGCGCGGCCGCTCCGGTTCATAAGCGACCACAATCCGACGAACACGCCGGTAATCACGGTGGTCGTCGACGGAATCTTCGTCACCGGGTTCAGGTGCGCCGCCCACTTCGGCAGCAGGCCGTCGCGCGCCATCGCGAAGAAGATGCGCGGCTGGCCGTACTGGAACACGAGCAGCACGGCGGACATCGACACCGCGGCGCCGAGCGCGACGAACCAGCCGACGGTCTTGAAGCCGGCAAGCTCCAGCGCGCGCGCGAGCGGATCGGCGACCGCGAGATCCTTGTACGGCACCATGCCGGTGAGCACCGCGCCGACGACGACGTAAATCAGCGTGCAGATCGCGAGCCCGCCGAGAATGCCGATCGGCAGGTTGCGTTGAGGGTTCGTCGTCTCCTCGGCCGCCGTCGAGATCGCGTCGAAGCCGATATACGCGAAGAACACGATCGCCGCGCCCTGATGGATGCCGGTGAAGCCGTTCGGCGCGAACGGGTGGTAGTTCTCCGCGTGCAGATGCGTCGCGCCGACGAAGACGAAGATCGAGAGCGCGACGAGCTTGATCGCCACCATGATGTTGTTCGCCGTCGCGCTCTCGCGCGCGCCGCGCAGCAGCAGCCACGTGATCACCATGACGATCCCGAACGCCGGCAGATGAAGAAGAATCGGAATCCCGGCGACGTGCGGCGCGCTCGTCAGCAGCCCGTGCACCTGCGGGTCGGCGCTGAGGAGCGCGGTGCGATAACCGGTGCGCATCCACACCGGCAGGTTGACGCCGAATCCCTGCATCAGCGTGTTGAAGTAGTCGCCCCACGAGATCGCGACCGCGACGTTGCCGACGGCGTACTCGAGAATCAGGTCCCATCCGATGATCCACGCGACGAGCTCGCCGAGCGTCGCGTACGAGTACGCGTACGCGCTCCCCGCCTGCGGGATCATCGCCGCGAGCTCCGCGTAGCAGAGGCCCGCGAGCGCGCACGCGGCGCCGAGCAGCAGAAAAGAGAACACCAGCGCCGGCCCGGCGCCGGAGCGGACCACCTCGCCGTTCGGTCCGATCTGTCCGGCCGCCGCCGTACCGATCGCGCCGAAGATGCCCGCGCCGATCACCGCGCCGATCGCGAGCATCACCAGATCGCCCGCGCCGAGCGTCCGCTTCAGGCTCTCGGCGCCGTGCGTCTCGTCGATGAGCGCAGCAATCGGCTTGCGCTGGAACAGTTGCGACATGCGTGGCGATTGTATGTCACGCCGCGCGCGGGAGCCGGTACGCGGTCTCGTTCGACGCGACCACCATCACACCGTCGGGCGAAAACGCCACGCCGACGAGGCCCGCGCCCGCGAGCACGAGCTCGGGAGCGATGCCCGACCGCACCCGATACAGGCCGCTCGACCCGGCGAGCGCCTCGACGACGAACAGCGTGCCGTGGCGATCGAAGGCGAGCCCCTGCGGACGTCCGAACGAGGCGTGGAGGACTTCGGTCGTGCCGTCCTTGTCGATGCGGTAGAGCGGATCGTACGACGACAGCGTCGGACCGGTGACGTGCAGCGCTCCGTCGGGGCTCATCGCCAGATGGAACGCCGCCACGCTCGCCGGGAGCGACGCGAACGTCGTCGTGCGTCCGTTTTGATCGACGCGGAAGATCGTGCCCGACCTGTCCCCGACATACAGCATCCCGTCGTCGGCGAACGCGAGGCCGCACGCCACGCCGAGATCGCTCGCGAACGGCTCCGCCGTGCCGTCGTCGCCGACGCGATAGACCGTTCCCTCGAAGCGGCTCGAGACGTACAGCCGCCCCTGCGGATCGATCGCCATCGACGTCGGGTTCACGATGCCGGAAGAGAACGTCTCGCGCGTGCCGTTGGGGCGCACGCGAAAGATCGACACGGGCACCTGCTGGCCGCGCGTCCCGCTGTAGGTGACGTAGAGGTTGCCGTCGCGATCGAAGACCGGGTTGTCGACCTGATGAAGACCCGTGGCGAACGGCGCCGCGATATCGACGAACGCGGTCTCGCCGGGAGCGCCCGCGACGCGAACCGTCGCGCGCCCGCCGTCGAGTCCGCCCGGCACGATCGCGCTCAGCTCGCTCGACGACGCGTAGACGATGTGCGCGCGCGCGTCGCCGATCCGCACCTCCGGAACGAACGGGCTGTCGATCGCAAACCCTTCGCCCTGGATGACGATCCGTCCGCCTTCGATCGCAGACGAAGGCTGAATGCCGGTGATGGTGGGAGAGGACACCGCGTTCGGGGCGTTGACGCTAGGTATCGTCGAGCTCGACGTTCCAATAGAGGTAGTCGCGCCAGCTCTCGGGCGCGTTGCGGAGGCCGACCGTGATGCGGATGGCCGGCGCCGATTCGGGGCGCTTGGGCATCCGCAACAGGTGCATGCCGGCTTCAGCCGGCGTCCGCCCACCTTTCTTTCTGTTGCACGTCACGCAGCAGCTGACGATGTTCTCCCAGTCCTTCCGGCCGCCCTGGGCGACCGGCAACACATGATCGAAGGTCAGCTCGCTCGTCGGGTAGCCGTCGCCGCAATACTGGCAGCGATGGTCATCGCGCGCGTAGATGTTGGCGCGCGAGAACGGGACGTAATCGAACCGCCGCTTGATCTTGATGTACCGAAGGAGCCGGATGACCGACGGGAGCTTGAAGCTGATCGAGACTGCCCGGATCTCCCGGTCGTACACCGAGATCACTTCGACCTTGCCCTGGCACCACAGCGTGACCGCCTTCTGCCAGTGGACGATCTTCAGCGGCTCGTACGACGCGTTCAGGAGAAGCGTCTGCTCCAAGATGCTTTGAATATTGCCCGACCGTAATGGAGGTGTCAAGACGCTGACGCTGCAACTCGCTTGTACGATTGTGGTTACGGCTTTGTGATACGGGACGCGGCCGGACCGATACTATTGGACGTGCTCTGCGGTGACTTCCGGCCGTCGTGGCGGCTCGTTTGGGCGCTCGCCCTGGGGCTCGGAGCGACCGGATGCGCGTCCACCGGCGCGACACCAAGACCGTTTCCGCTGCCCGGCGGCCCGGCAGCCCGGCAGGCGCCGCCGCCTGACGCTCCGTCGCCGGCGCCGGCGCCGGCGCCGTTGGCGCCCGCCTCAGCGCCTTCGAAGGCGCGGCCATCGCCCGCGGGAGCCGCGTTCGACGCGTACGCGCTGACCGGCACCGCGCTGGCGCTGCGCGGCACGCCGTACCGCAACGGCGGCGCCGATCCCGCCGGCTTCGACTGCAGCGGCTTCACGCAGTACGTCTTCGCGCAGTACGGCATCGCGCTGCCGCGCGACGTGCGCAATCAATTTCGAGCGGGGAATTCGGTGAGGCCCGAGGATCTCGCGGCGGGCGACATCCTGTTCTTCGCGACGACGGATCCAGGGCCGTCGCATGTGGGCATCGCGATCGGCGGCGACGAGTTCGTCCACGCCCCGAGTTCGAGCGGCGTCGTCCGCGTGGAACATTTGACCGCCGCCTACTGGGCGCAACGGTACGTGGGCGCGCGTCGCGTCAATTAAGAAGTAGGTTAGGCAGCGCGGTATTTGCCCTTTCGGATCAACCGCCGCGACGTGTCCTTCATGAACTGCCGGATGTGCAGATCGTCCTGGGTGTAGCGCGTCGGCTGGCTCGGCGTGGTGAGCGGTTCGACCCGCACGCCCTCGCCGTCGGCTTCGCACGGCAGCTGCTCGCTGAGGCGCTCGATGTAGCGCTGCGGGAATGACGGGAACGTGCGGAAGCTCGTGCCGACGACGCCGCCGTGGCGCGCGTCGAGCGACCCGAAATCCTCGCGGAGGAAGTCGTACACCGCCGGATTCGGCTTCGTCGCGAGATAGGTATTCACCATCTCGGACACCTGCTCGAAGAAGCGGCTGCCATGGCAGTTCGCCGAGTAGGTGCCGTCCTCTTTCTCGATGCGGCGGATGCCGGCGAGCTCCGGATCGATGTGATACAGCTCGTGGACGACGGTGTCGAGCTTCGCCATCCACGGCTCGGCGCCGGGATAGAAGCGCTCCTTGCGCGAGCGATCGAGCGATTGATCGCAGAAGCGCGGCAGCGCGAACGAGATCATGTACTTGGTCTCGCGCCCGCCGATCGAGACGACCGGCGATTTGGTGACGAACCACTCGGAGCGGCGCGTCAGGTTGTGCGTCGTGCGATCGCGCCAGAAGTAATAGCCTGGCTCGCTCGCGGGAAGACTGAGACAGTGGCACGTCGCGAACGCGCCCTCGGCATTCGATCGTCCCGATCGCGCGAACACGAGGACGTCCCCCATGTCGATGAACGACAAGGTCGGGACGCGCGCGACCACGTCCTCCATCAACTCCGTGAGGCGGTCTGTGTAATTCAGCATGGACACACGTCGCCGGGGGAGCGATGCGCGGTCGTTTTGTCGAACTTGTGAATCGAGCGACGCAAACTATAGCGAAGCCCCTTCGCGATTGCAAGCTGAAGAGGGCGTAATTTGTTGTTATCGCGCAAGTTGAGCTGATTCCTCCGGCGCCGTTGTGACGCCCATGCGCCGCAGGATGAGCTGCTGCCGTCTGAGCAGCTTCATGCCGGGGCGTGCCGGATTGAGCAGCCGCGGGTTGACGATCGCCGCCGCGAGCAGCGCCGACTCGGACGGGCCGAGCGACGCCGCGTTGCTCTGAAAATACGCGCGCGACGCGGCGTCCACGCCGTAGATGCCGTCGCCCCACTCGATCACGTTCAAGTACAGCTCGAGGATCCGCGCCTTCTTGAGCTCGGCCTCGAGCCGCCGCGCGATGATCAGCTCGCGCAGCTTGCGCAGCGGATTCTTCGACGGCGAGAGATACAGATTCTTCGCGAGCTGCTGCGTGATCGTGCTGCCGCCGCGCAAAAGGCGGCCGCGCGCCCAGTCTTTCTCGAGCGATTCCTGCAGCTGCTCGAAGTCGACCCCCTCGTGCTGCCAGAACGCATCGTCCTCGGCGACGAGGACCGCGCGCTTGAGGTCGGGCGAGATGCGGTTGTACGCGATCCAGCGCTGCATGCGGCGCGGCCGCCTGCCTTTCTCGAGCGCCTCGCGATCGCGCAGCTCCATCCACGCCGTGGTCGTCGGATTCTCGGTCCGCAAGGGCCGGACGTCGGGCAGCGTGAGGTAGATGTACGCGAGCCATGCGAACCCGATCGCCGGCGTGGCAATCAGCGCGCGCACCAGGGTCCGCATCGTACTTACGTGTCGTCCGTTCGAGGCCGCGTACTTAGACCGCGCGGCGGCATTTCTGCCGGCCGCAGCTCAGGCGTGCACGTGGCGGCCCTGTTTGGCGAGCGCGCTCTCGAACGCGCCGCGCAGCAGCAGGACCAGGCGCGGCGCCGAGCCCGCGCCCATGAGCCCGACGCGCCAGATCTTGCCGGCGAGCGGGCCGAGCCCTGCGCCGATCTCGATGTTGAACTCATCGAGCAGGTGCTTGCGCGCGGTGGGTTCGTCCACGCCGTCGGGCACGCGGACGGCGTTCAGGGTCCACAGGCGATCGGCTTCCGCCGGCAGCAGCGTGAGCCCGAGCTCGGCGAGCGACGCGACCAGCATCCGGTGGTTGCGCTCGTGGCGCGCCCAGCGCGCGTCGAGCCCTTCCTCTTCGACGATCGCCAGCGACTCGTACAGCGCGCAGACGAGCGCCGACGACATCGTGTGGTGATACTTGCGGCGCAGCCAGTAGTCCTCGAGCAGCGACAGATCGAAGTAGAAGCTGCGGCCTTTCACGCGCTGCTCGAGCGCGCGCGGCCCGAAGACGATCGGCGCCAGCCCCGACGGCCCCCCAAGACACTTCTGCGTGCAGCTGTAGCACGCGTCGATGCCCCACGCGCCGACGTCGAGCGGCACGCCGCCGAGCGACGTGACGGCGTCGACGATCGTCAGCGCGCCGTGATCGCGCGCGACGGCCGCCATCTCGCGAACGGGATTGCAGACGCCGGTCGACGTCTCGGCGTGCACCATCGCGACGACGTCGGCGCCGTTGGCGTTCAAGTGCCTGCGCAGCGCATCGGGATCGCACGCCCTGCCCCATTCCACGTCGACGCGCGAGACGGCGGCGCCGTAGCGCTCGCACATCTGCGCCAGTCGATCGCCGAAGTACCCGCTGACGACGACGGCCGCGCGCGATCCGTCGCGGACCAGATTCGAGACGGCCGTTTCCATGCCGGACGTGCCCGTGCCCGAGACGGCAAACGCGAACGATCCGTCCACCGCTCGGAACACCCGCGCGAGCCGCGCCCGCACGTCGTCCAGCAGCCGCAGCATGAGCGGATCGAGATGGCTGACGGTTGGCGAGGCCATCGCGCGCATCACGCGCGGCGAGGTGAGGCTCGGACCCGGACCGAGCAGAATGCGATCGACGTCGGGCAGCAGCGTCACGCGGGGATTTCCTTGAATTGGGCGAGCGCCTCGCGGAGCGACGGCAGCACGGCATCGGCCACGGGCGCGAGCGGCGGGCGCGGCAGGCCGACGTCGTAGCCGAGCAGGTTCAGCGCGGCTTTGAGCCCGGGCACGCCGTGCGTCGCACCGAGCAGCCGCAGCCGAGCGCCAGCACGCCGCCGACGGCGCCGACGCACAGCGCGGCATAAAAGGTCGGCGCCGACCCGGCGAGCACGTTGAAATCGTCCGGCGTGAGCGAGACCAGATCCGCGACCTGCGCCATGTCGCCGCCAGACTCCTTCATGCCGATGATGTTGGGATGCGTCGCCAGCCGCGCGACCGCGGCCGGCAGCAGATTCACGCCGGTGAGCGCCGTGAAATTGTAGAGCAGCACCGGGACCGGCGACGCGTCGGCCACCGCCGTGTAGTGACGGACGAACGCGTCGTTGGTCATCTGCGCCTTGAAGAATCCCGGCGTGCGAACCAGCACGGCGTCCGCGCCGTGCTCCGCCGCGCGCTTCGTCGCGTTGATCGTCGCCTGCGTCGACTCGCGCCCGGTGCCGACAATGAAGCGCTTCTCGCGCGGGACGGCGTCGCGCGCGGCGGCGATCGCGTGATCGGACTCGACGTCGTCCATGAGGACGGCTTCCCCGTTCGATCCGAGCACGACGAATCCGGCGAGCGGGCGCGCCGCCCACTTCGTCAACGCTTTCTTCAGGCGCGTGGTGTCGACGCGGTCGCGATCGTCGAACGGCGTCGGGATGGGAGCGTAGACTCCGGCGAGCTTCATCCGGTGATTGTATGCCACGGTATGGCGTCAAGCGTGTAGGGCGAGACGTTCAGCCTCGCCAGGCGACCCTGAAAGAGTCCCGTACGTCTGATTCTTTAAACGCGCTCTGAAAGACTCTGTCGTGATCTCAGGCG
>QHWK01000876.1 GCA_003223775.1 Acidobacteriota bacterium | reverse complement strand
TCACGACCTCCGAGGACGTGATTCACGACTTCTTCGTCCCCGCGTTCCGCATCAAGGCGGACGTCGTCCCGGGGCGCTACGTGAGCATCTGGTTCCATGCGACGAAGCCGGGCCGCTATCGTCTGTTCTGCGCCGAATACTGCGGCACGAGGCACTCCGGGATGATCGGCGAGGTGGTCGCGATGGATCCGAGCGAGTACCAGGCGTGGCTGAGCGGAGGAACGGAAGAAGGCTCGCTCGCGTCGGCCGGCGCGAAGCTGTTCCAGGATCTCGCGTGCAACACATGCCATCGACCCGACGCGCAAGGGCGCGGGCCGGTCCTCGACGGCCTCTTCGGCAAGACGGTGCAGCTGCAGAGCGGCGCGACGGTTACGGTGGATGAAGCCTATATCCGCGAGTCGATCCTGCACCCGACGGCGCAGGTCGCGTCGGGCTTCCAGCCGATCATGCCGACCTTTCAGGGAATCGTGAGCGAGGAGCAGCTGCTCGAGCTCGTGGAGTACGTGAAATCGCTGAAGGCGCCGGCGCAGGGACAGGGACAAACACGATAGCCATGGCCACCAGCACGGTTCTCGTTCCGCCGCGGCATTATCTGAACGACGGCTACGGCATCGCGTCGTGGCTGCTGACGCGCGACCACAAACGGATTGCGCTGCTCTATCTCGCGAGCGTCACGCTCTTCTTCTTCGTCGGCGGCGCGATGGCGGTGCTGATTCGCCTCGACCTCGCCACGCCCGCCGGCGATCTCGTCACCGACGAAACCTACAACAAGCTCTTCACGATGCACGGCGTGATGATGGTGTTCTTCTTCCTCATCCCCGCCATCCCGTCGGTGCTCGGCAACTTCCTCGTCCCGATCATGATCGGCGCCAAGGATCTGGCGTTCCCGAAGCTGAATCTCTTCAGCTGGTACATCTACGTCGTCGGCGGGCTGTTCACGCTGTACGCGCTCGTCACCGGCGGCGTCGACACCGGGTGGACGTTCTACACGCCGTTCAGCACCGTGTCCTCGACGACCAACGTGGTCCCGACGGCGCTCGGGATCTTCATCACCGGCTTCTCGTCGATCCTCACGGGGCTGAACTTCATCGTGACCATCCACCGCATGCGCGCGCCCGGGATGACGTGGTTCCGCATGCCGCTCTTCCTCTGGTCCACCTATGCGACGAGCCTGATCGCCGTCCTCGGCACGCCGGTGATCGCGATCACGGTGCTGCTCGTCGCGGCGGAGCGCCTGTTCCACTTCGGCTTCTTCGATCCGCGGCTCGGCGGCGATCCGGTGCTCTTCCAGCATCTGTTCTGGTTCTACTCGCATCCGGCGGTCTACATCATGGTCCTGCCGGCGATGGGCGTCGTCAGCGAGCTCGTCGCCGCCGGCTGCCGCAAGCCGGTGTTCGGCTACTCGTTCGTCGCGTTTGCGAGCCTCGCGATCGCCGTGCTCGGCTTCCTCGTCTGGGGCCACCACATGTTCGTGGCGGGCGAGTCGGTCTACTCGGCGCTGATCTTCTCGATCCTCAGCTTCCTCGTCGCGATTCCTTCCGCGGTGAAGGTCTTCAACTGGACGGCGACGATGTACAAGGGCGCGGTGTCGTGGGAGACGCCGATGCTCTACGCGTACGGCTTCATCGGCCTCTTCACGATCGGCGGGCTGACGGGTCTCTTCCTCGCGGCGGTCGGCCTCGACGTGCACGTGACCGACACCTACTTCATCGTCGCGCACTTCCACTACATCATGGTGGGCGGCACGATCATGGGCTATCTCGGTTCATCCTCGGCTATCTCGGGATGCCACGCCGGTACCACGCGTATCCGCCCGAGTTTCAGGTGCTGAACGTCCTCTCGTCAGCCGGCGCGTCGATTCTCGGGGTCGGCTACCTGATACCGATGCTGTACCTGATGTGGTCGCTCCGCTACGGCAAACTGGCCGGCTCGAACCCGTGGGGCGCGGTCGGCCTCGAGTGGACGACGACGTCGCCGCCGCCGACGGAGAATTTCGCGGAGACGCCGATCGTCACGTGGGACGCGTACGACTATCACGCGCCGGTGGAGGGCCATGTCGCCTGAAGCCGCGCATCATCCGCACGTCCCGGGGCTCGCGCACCACTTCGAC
>QHWK01000875.1 GCA_003223775.1 Acidobacteriota bacterium | reverse complement strand
CGTCGTCGACGAGCGCGCTCGCGAGCGCCTCGCCCGATCCGAGCACGAGGTTGAGAACCCCGTCGGGGAGGCCCGCGTCGAGGAAACACTGGACGACCTCGGTCGCGCACAGCGGGGTCAGCGACGCCGGCTTGAACACGACGGTGTTGCCGGCGACGAGCGCCGGCGCGACCTTCCATGCGGGGATGGCGATCGGGAAGTTCCAGGGCGTGATGCACGCCACTACGCCGAGCGGGTCGCGTCGCGTGTAGATGAGCGTCCCGCGTTGGGCCGATGGGATGGTCTCGCCGACCAGGCGCGTCCCCTGACCGCCGGAGAACCGCACGTTCGCGATCGCCCGGTCGACCTCGGCGAACGATTCGGCCAGGACCTTGCCCTCCTCTTGAGTGAGGAGTCGCGCGAGCTGGTCGCGGCGGCGCTCCATGAGATCGGCGGCCTTGCGCACGATGTCACCGCGTTGCGGTGCCGGCGTCGCGCGCCACTCCGGGAACGCCTGCTCCGCGGCGTCGATCGCGTAGCGCACGTCCTCGGCCGTCGAGGCCGTCGCGTTCGCGAGGATCGTGTCGCTGTGCGCGGGATCGCGGTCCTCGACCGTCGCGTGTGACGACGACTCGACCCAGGCCCCGCCGATGTGGTTCAGCGCGGGGCGCACCGCCATCACGGCGCTCCGATGTCCGCGTACATGTCGGGCCGGCGGTCGCGATAGAACTGCCAGGTGTCGCGCACCTCGCGGACGAGGTCCATGTCGAGATCGGCCACGAGCAGCTGCTCGTCCTTGTCCGACGCCTGGGCGACGATCTTCCCGCGCGGGTCGGCGAAGTAGGACGAGCCGTAGTACTCGTTCTTCCCGTACTCGCTCTCGACGCCGACGCGGTTGATCGTCCCGACCCAGTAGCCGTTCGCGATCGCGTGGGCCGTCTGCTCGATGAACCAGAGGTGCATCGAGAGGCCCCGCGACGTCGCCGACGGGATGAAGACGAGCTCGGCGCCGTGCAGCCCGAGCATCCGCGCGCCCTCAGGGAAGTGACGGTCGTAGCAGATGTACACGCCGACCCGGCCAACGGCGGTGTCGAACACCGGGTAGCCGATGTTGCCGGGCCGGAAGTAGAACTTCTCCCAGAACCCCGGCAGGTGCGGAATGTGGGTCTTCCGGTACTTGCCGAGGTATCTGCCGTCGGCGTCGATGACCGCCGCGGTGTTGTAGTAGATGCCGGGCTGATCCTCCTCGTACATCGGCGCGATGATGACCATGCCGTGCTGCTTCGCCTTCTCCTGGAGCAGCTTCGTGGTCGGGCCGTCCGGGATGCGCTCCGTGTACGCGTATCCCTTCTTGTCCTCGACCTGGCAGAAGTACGGTCCGTAGAAGAGCTCCTGCAGGCAGATGACCTGCGCGCCCTGCTTCGCCGCGTCGTCGATGTGGGCGAGGTGCCGCTTCACCATGGAGTCCTTGTCGCCGGTCCACGCGGTCTGGACCAGCGCGGCCTTCACCTTCGTCATTCGGTGTGTACCTCCATCAAGGCTGCGGACACTAATGCAGCTGCTCGGCGAGGCTGATCAGCTCCTCCGTCGAGAACGCGCCCCCGAGCTGGTACTGCATCCCGTCCGCGACCCACGCGATCGGGATACTCGATGACGATCGCGACGCGGCCGTCGGCCAGCCGGTAGAAGTCACGGAAGCCGTCGCTCATGTGCATGGTCGTCAGTCCGGTCGTGCCGGAGAACTGGAGCCGCGTTTCGAGCGTCGCGATGGTCCGCGGTAGCTCGATCGCCTTGACGCCGGTACCGGGGGACACGGCCTGCAGGACCGTCGTCCTCGGCGGCGCGAGCCGCACGAAGCTCGACGCCAGCACAGAGCCCAGAAGCATCGCGCCCGCCGCCGGCAAGAGCCAGCGCGCCCGCCAGGTGCGAGCCGGCTCGGTGACGACGTCGAGGTCTTCGATCATCTCCTGCCCCACGAAGGATGGTATGGCGCGGCACAATCGGCGCATTCGTGCGCGGATCTGAGCTGGCATGGCTGCTCGGCTTCTCCGATCCGGTGCGCGGGGTCGGGTGGAACGCGCGTGCGAGCCGAGCTGCACGCTGGCGCCTCGGGCGGACCCGCGCGCTCCTCGGGCTGGCCGGCGCACCCGAGCGACGGCTCAGCGTGGTCCTCGTGGCGGGGACGAAAGGCAAGGGATCGACGGCGGCCTTCCTCGCGTCGATCCTGCACGCGGCCGGCATGCGCGCGGGCCTGTTCACCTCACCGCACCTGCAGACGTACCGCGAGCGCGTGCGGGTGGACGGCGCGATGCTGAGCGAACGCGACTTCGCGAAGGCGATCTCACGGTTGCGCCCCGTGGTGGCTCGTCTGCGCCACGAGCACCCATCCGCGGGCGAGCCCACGACGTTCGAGCTGACGCTCGTCCTGGCCATGCGCGCATTCGCCGAACGACGCTGCGCGGTCGCGATCGTGGAGGTCGGCCTCGGCGGGGCGCTCGACGCGACGAACGCGCTCGACCCGCGGGTGTCGATCATCACGCCCATCAGCCACGACCACACGCCGATCCTGGGCCGATCGCTGGACGCGATCGCCACCGAGAAGGCCGGCATCGTGCGGCCGCAGAGGCCCGCGCTCGTCGCGGTGCAGCGGGCGACGGCCGCGCGAGCGATCGCGCGGGTCTGCCGCGCAGCGGGCGCCGACCTTCGCGTCGTAAGACCGGTCGGCCATCGGGTCGGCCTGGCGCTCGCGGGCGACCATCAGCGGCAGAACGCGGCGCTCGCGATCGCGGCCGCGAAGCAG
>QHWK01000179.1 GCA_003223775.1 Acidobacteriota bacterium | reverse complement strand
GGCATAGGTCAGCGGTTCTATTAAGAGGCGCAAAGACCTGCGCTACCGGCTCACATCAGCCCGGCGAGTTCAGCGGGCAGAATCCGATCGCATTCGGGGCACGTCGCGACGCGGCCCTTGCGCGGCAGCGTCGACGTGAACGCGACCTGCGATCGCGTCAGCCCCACGATCCGGAGACCGTGGATCCGCTCGTCGCAGTACGGGCAGCGGACCGGCACTTCGAGCGTGTAGGTCGCCGTGCTGCGCCATTCGTCCATCGAATCCCCGAGCTCGGTCGGCGAGAGCTCGTAGACGTCGTCGTCGGTCGCGATTGATTTGGAAGCCATACGCACGCTCTCTTCGCAACCACGGTGCCAGACAAAAGCGGATCGCCCGATCGGTAATCGAACCGACAGAAGCGAGCATCATGACGCCCGCAACCGCGCAGCGCGGCGAAGTATCATGCACGCGCGGGCACGCGCACGCACCATGTCTCTGAACGGCGCACGCCGGACCACAATTCGCCCTCATGCCCTCGCCGCTGCAGCGTGATCTCGAACGGGAACTCGCGGGCGAGGTCCGGTTCGACGCGGTCTCCCGCGCGCTCTACTCCACCGACGCCAGCGTGTACCAGATCATCCCGCTCGGCGTCGTCGTGCCGCGCGGCGACGACGACGTCGTGCGCGCGGTGCAGATCGCGGGCCGGCACGGCGTGTCGATCACCGCGCGCGGCGGCGGCACGTCGCAGGCCGGCCAGGCGGTCGGCGCGGGCCTGCAGCTCGACACGTCGAAGTACCTCCACCGCGTGCTGGACGTGGACGTCGCCGGACGAACGGCGTGGGTCCAGCCGGGCGTGGTCCTCGACGAGCTGAACGCGGCGCTGCGGCCCCACGGCCTCCGGTTCGCGCCGGACATCTCCACCGCGAGCCGCGCGACGATCGGCGGCATGATCGCGAACAACTCGAGCGGCGCGCGATCGGTCCTCTACGGCAAGACGATCGACCACGTCCTCGAGCTGAAGGTGGTGCTCGCGGACGGATCGACCGCGCATCTGCGGCCGCTCGACCGGGCGGCGCTCGACGCCGTCTGCCGCGGCGACACGCGCGAGGCGGCGTGCTACCGGACGGTTCGCGAGACGGCGACGCGGTGCCGCGGCGAGATCGATCGGCGCTTCCCGAAAGTGCTGCGCCGCGTCGGCGGCTACAACCTCGACGAGTTCGTCGACCCGTCGAAGCCGTTCAACCTCGCCAGGATCGTCGTCGGCTCGGAGGGGACGCTCGCGCTCGTCACGGCGGCGAAGGTCGCGCTCGTGCCGCTGCCGGCGGCGAAAGCGGTGCTCGCGATCGAGTTCGTCGAGCTGCTCGACGCGCTCGGCGCGACGCCGCTCGTGCTGCGGCATCTGCCGTCGGCGGTCGAGGTGATGGACCGCTTCATCCTCGATCACGCCAGGGAGAGCGCCGCGCTCGACGCGCTGCGGCGCAGCATTCTCGTCACCGATCCGGGCGCGCTGCTCGCGGTCGAAATGTACGGCGACGCGGCCGGCGATCTCACGCCGCGGCTCGACGCGCTCGAGCGCGATCTCGCCGCGTCAGGTCTCCGCTGCCGATGGCGGCGCTTCGTGGCGCCCGCCGACCAGGCGCGCGTCTGGAGCCTGCGCGAGTCGGCGCTCGGCCTGTCGATGGCGATGAAGGGCGACGCCAAGTCGCTGTCGTTCGTGGAAGACACGGCCGTCGCGCCCGAGAAGCTGCGCGACTACATCGAGCGGTTTCTCGCGATCATCGCGCGCCACGGGACGTCGGCGGGCGTCTACGCGCACGCGTCGGTCGGCTGCCTGCACGTCCGGCCCGTGGTGAATCTCAAGACGGCCGACGGCGTCGCGCGCTTCGAGGCGATCGCGCGCGACGTCGCCGATCTCGTCCTCGAGTTCGGCGGCGCGCTGTCGGGCGAGCACGGCGACGGCATGGTCCGCGGTCCGTTCACCGAGAAGATGTTCGGCCCGGCGCTCTACGAGGCATTCCGCGCGGTGAAGCGCGCGTTCGATCCCGACGGCGTGCTCAATCCGGGCAAGATCGTCGACACGCCGCCGTTGACGGCGAACCTGCGGTACGGCGCCGGCTATGAGACGCCGAATCCGCCCGCGTACTTCGATTACGAAGAGTACGGCGGCTACGCGCGCGCCGTCGAGATGTGCAGCGGCCTCGGCGCGTGCCGCAAGAAGCTCGACGGCACGATGTGCCCCTCGTACATGGTGACGCGCGAGGAAAAACACTCGACGCGCGGCCGCGCGAACACGCTGCGGCTCGCGATGGCCGGCCGCCTCGGCGAGGCGGGGCTCGGCGACGAGGGCGTCCACGAAGTGCTCGACCTCTGCGTCGAGTGCCGCGCGTGCAAGGCGGAATGCCCGGTCGGCGTGGACGTCGCGCGATTCAAGAGCGAGTTCCTCGCCGACTACTGGCGCCGTACGGGGACGCCGCTGCGCGCGCGCGCGATGGGCGGCATTCACACCCTCTCGGCATGGGCCAGCCGCGTCGCGCCGCTCGCCAACGCCGCCGCGCGCAGCGGCGTCGGCCGATGGCTGAACGAGCGGCTGCTCGGCGTCGATCGACGGCGCGTACCGCCGGCGTTCGTGCGCGACACGCTGCGGCGCCAGCTCACGCGGTCCGCAATCCGCAATCAATCCGCAATCCGCAATCAATCCGCAATCCGCAATCAATCCGCAATCCGCACTTCGCAATCCGCACTGCTCTTCGCGGATACGTTCACGAACTTCAATCACCCCGACATCGGCATCGCAGCCGCTGAGGTGCTCGCGAGCGCGGGCATCGACGTCCGTCTCGCGCGCCATGGGTGCTGTGGCCGGCCGATGATCTCGCAAGGCCTGCTGGACGGCGCGCGCCTGGCGGCGCTCGCGAACGCGGACGCGCTGCACGACGCCGCGGCGCGCGGCGAGCGGATCGTCTTTCTCGAGCCGAGCTGCATGTCGGCGGTGCGCGAGGACGCACCGGCGCTCCTGCGCGGCGACGCGCAGCGCAGGGCGCGCGTGGTCGCAGGCGCCTGCGTGCTGTTCGAAGAGTATCTGGAACAGGAATGCGCCGCAGGCCGTGCGCGGCTGGAGCTCGCCGCGGGCCCGGCCACCGTGGTCCTCCACGCGCACTGCCATCAGAAGTCGATGGGGCTGCTGCCGCCGGCGCGCGCGCTGCTCGCGCGCATCCCGCAGGCGACCATCGTCGATCTCGACGCGGGCTGCTGCGGCATGGCCGGCTCGTTCGGTTACGCGACCGAGCACTATGATGTGTCGCGACAGATCGGCGAAAGGAAGCTGCTGCCGGCCGCGCGCGCGCTCGGCGCCGACGCCGTCCTCGTCGCACCAGGCACGTCGTGCCGCGAACAGGTGAAGCATTTCGCCGGCGTCCGCGCGCTCCATCCCGCCGAGCTCCTCCGCGCGCTCATCCGGCCGTGAACGCGAGGTGGTGTCGTTGTTGCTAGCACAAGGGCGAATGGACGTCTGCCTTGGTTCAGCTTGGTGTAAATGCCCGCATAAAGGCAGCCGGCGTCCAAAACCCTGCGCAACAAGTACACAAACTGTGTTACGTCCGTACGCAGTCGCCCTCGAGGTGCGATGCGTGTACGGCTGACGCGTAAGCTCGCCGAACGCATCGACGGGGTCGACCTCTCGCGGAGTCGAACGGGCGATATCCTCGATCTGTCTCCTCAGGAGGCCGGACTTCTCGTTTCAGAGCAATGGGCCGTGCCGGTCGCCGCCGCTGCGTCGGAGACGCGCCACGCCACGGTCCCCGTCGCGCGGGCCGTCGCCGCCGACTCGGCAACACGTCGCACCACGGAGCAGCTGCAGCGCGTGCGCGAGCAGATGGAGCGCCACCGGTTCGACGGGCAGGAAGCGCGGCGGATGGAAGATCGGATCCGCGACGAGCTGCACGACGCGCGCGCCCGAATCATCGCCGCGTATCCCGACAGTCCGCCTCCGGACCGCGACCGTCGAGCTCCGGGCGGCCGCAGCAATCCTGATTTTTAGCTGGCATCAATTCTGCTCCGGCCGCGCTCGCATGCGAAAGGCCTCGCGCCGTCCCCTTCCGTGGCAGAAGACCGGCCGAAAGAGGCCGGCGCGCGAGATGGTGCCGTTGATTCTGCGCGTGCCGCCCGCCGCGATCGCCCGCCTGAAAGCCGTGGCCGCCGTTCGTAAACTGACGCCGGCGCGCGTGCTCACCGTCGCGCTTCGACTCTACGAGCGCCACCTCCAAGACGTGCTTCGACACCGCGGCGACTGATCGCCGATTCACGTCCGCAGGTTGCCGATATTTCGGGCGCGTAGTCTAATGCGTGCTCGCCATGCCGTCGCGACGCCTTCGACCCACCGACATCGTGCTCGGGCTGCTGTGCATGATGTACCTGATCACGTACGTCGATCGCGTCAACATCGCGACGGCGGCCGACTCGATCAGACGCGAGCTGCGGCTGTCGAACACGCAGCTCGGATTCCTGCAGTCGGCGTTCGGCTATCCGTATCTCCTCTGCCAGATCTTCGGCGGATGGATCGGCGATCGCTTCGGTCCGCGGCGCACGCTGTTTCTCTGCGGCCTGGTCTGGTCGGCGGCGACGATCATGACCGGCCTCGCGGGCGGCCTGGCAGCGCTGTTCATCTGCCGGCTGCTCGTCGGCGTGGGCGAGGGCGCGACGTTTCCGGTGGCGACGCGCGCCATGCAGAACTGGACGGCGGTCGGGCGCCGCGGCTTCGCGCAGGGGTTGACGCACGCGTTCGCGCGCCTCGGCAACGCGCTCACGCCGCCGATCGTCGCGTGGCTGATCACGCTCATCGCGTGGCGCGGCTCGTTCGTCGCGCTCGGCTGCGTATCGCTCGTGTGGGTGGCCGTCTGGTTCTGGTACTTCCGCGACAATCCCGGTGATCATACGAGCGTCTCGCGGGCCGAGCTCGACGCGCTGCCGAACCGCGGCGTGCCCGAGCACCGCGAGCGGCCGCGCGTGCCGTGGCCGGCGCTGACGCGGCGCATCGCGCCGGTCACGATCGTGTATTTCTGCTACGGCTGGACGCTCTGGCTGTATCTCACCTGGCTGCCGTCGTATTTCCTCCACGAGTACCAGTACGACCTGCGCAAATCGGCGCTCTTCACGTCCGCCGTCTTCTTCGCCGGCGTCGTCGGCGATTATCTGGGCGGGGTCGTGAGCGATCGGATCCTGCACCGCACCGGCGATCTCCTGCGCGCGCGCCGCAACGTCGTGATGGCCGGCTTCCTCGCGTCGTTCGTCTGCATGCTGCCGGTGTTCCTCACGCACGATCTCGTGCTGATCATCCTCTCGCTCGGCGCGGCGTTCTTCTTCGCCGAGATCGTGATCGGGCCGATGTGGTCGATTCCGATGGACATCGCCGGCAAGTTCTCGGGGACGGCGGCCGGGATGATGAACACCGGCTCGGCGCTCGCCGCGATTCTCTCGCCCATCGCGTTCGGCTTCATCATCGACGCGACCGGCAACTGGCAGCTGCCGTTCGCCGGCTCGCTCGGCTTCCTGCTCCTCGGCGCGCTGCTCGCGCCGACGATGCACCCGGAGCGGCCGTTCGAGGCAGTACGTGTCGAGAGCATCCGAAATTAAGAATTTCAGGAATTCTTAATTCCAAATTCTCAATTCTTAATTGCTACTGCCCCGCCGTCCCGCGCCCGCGCTGCGGCGCCGGCAGCGCCTTGCGCGGCAGCTTCTCGTCGCGCATCGCGGCGTCGTAGGCGAACACGGCGGCGACCGTCGCCTGCTGCACCATGTCCTCGCGCTGCACGCGATCGAAGGTGTCCATGTTCGAGTGGTGCGTGCGCGCGTTGTACTCGAGGCGATCCACGAGGAACTGGAACGCCGGCAGCCCCGCGTTGTCGAACGAGACGTGATCGGTCGCGGCCACCGACCGCGGACCGAGAATCGTGACGCCGAGGTCGCGTAGCGGCGCCATCCACTGCTCGAAGATCGGACGCGCCGCGAGATTGCCCTGCAGCCAGACGCCGCGCACGCGTCCGGTGCCGTTGTCCGAGTTGAAGTAGGCCGCGAGCTTCGCGTGCTCCGGCTTCAGCGCCATCGTGTCGACGTCGGCGAAGTGATCGCGGACGTACGCGCGCGAGCCGAGCAGCCCCTGTTCTTCGCCGCCCCACAGGCCGATCCGGATCGTGCGCCGCGGCTCGGCGCCGACGGCCTTCAGGATCCGCATCGCCTCCATCATCGCCGCGCTGCCCGTCGCGTTGTCGGTCGCGCCGGTCGCGTACGGATGCGAGTCGAAGTGCGCGCCGAGCATGACCACCTCGGACGCGAGATCGCCGCCCGGAATCTCCGCGATGGTGTTGAACCCGTTCGGCGTCGCCTCGTCGTAGAACTTCGTCTGGACGTCGATCTCCACCGTGACCGGCACGCCTTTGTCGAGCACGCGCATCATGCGGTTGTAGTGCTCGACGGCGAGCGTGATTTCCGGCGGGTTGCGGCCGGCGTTGGCGTCCCGCGGGCCGCTGCCGCTCGGAAACTTCTGCCGGAACGCGGCGGCATCGTTTCCACGTCCCACTCGGCCGCCGCCGGCCGGCGGTTCGGGCACCGGCGTCGTCTCGGCTTCGGCCGTCGCCTTGTCGTCCATCCGCAGGATGATCGGCCCCTCGAGCATCCGGACGCGGCGCGCCGGCTGCGTGAGGACGATCTTCCCGGCGAGCTTGCCGTGGTAGGCCGCGAAGTCCGCTTCGCTCGCGATGCGCACGCGCACGACGTCCGCCGTCACGGGTCCCTTCGTCCCCGACGACCACTCGTGCGGGAAGGCGATGATCGGCTGAACCTGCGGCTCGACGAGATGCGCGCTGAAGCGCACGAGCGACCATCCCTTGCCGAACGACCACCGCTCCTGGTGCACGCTTGCGAGGCCCCACTCGCGGAACCGCTTCATCGCCCACTCGCTCGCCTGCTGGATCGCCGGCGATCCGGTGAGCCGCGGACCGTAGACGTCGCTCAGCCACGAGATGTGGTCCATCACCTGCGAGCGCGACAGCCCCTCGTCGCGGATGCGCCCGAGCATCTGAAGGTCGAGCTTTTCGCTCTGCGCGGCGATTGGGAGCGCGCTCGCAGCGAGCGCTGCGATGAGGATGAACGCGTCATACGTTCTCCACTCTGTGACGGCCGACGGCCGACTGATTCGAGCGACTGCCTCATCGCCCCGTCCATCGCGGCTTGCGCTTGGCGAGGAACGCCGCGACGCCTTCGTGAAAGTCCTCGCTCGTATAGCACAGCTCCACGAGGTCGGCGTCGTCGCCGGGCCGAAGGCGGCGCGCCGCGAGGACGCGGCGGATCATTTCCTTTGTCGCGCGCACCGTCAACGGCGCGTTCGCCGCAATCTCGCTCGCGAGCCCGGCGACCGCATCGCCGATCGCATCCGCCGCGACGATGCGGTTGACGAGGCCGAGGGCGTAGGCCTCGGCGGCGTCGAGGAAGCGGCCGGTGAAGAGCAGATCCTTGACCGCCGCCGGCCCGACGAGATCGACGAGGCGGCTGTAGGTCGCGCCCGACAGACAGTTGCCGAGCGTGCGCGCGATCGGGATGCCGAAGGTCGATGCCGGCGTCGCCACACGCAGGTCGCACACGAGCGCGATCGCGCAGCCGCCGCCCGCCGCGACCCCTTCGACCTGCGCGATCGTCGGCTTCGCGACGCGCTCGATGCGGTCGAGCACGGCGTCGAGCCGCTCCTCGTATTTCAAGCCATCATGACGATCCGCGAACGTCTGGAACTGCGAGATGTCGGTGCCGGCGACGAACGCCTTGCCGCCGGCGCCGCGCAGCACCAGCACGCGCAGCGCCTCGTCGCGATCCACGCGCTCGCACGCGTCGACGAGCGCGTCGTACATCTCCCACGTCATCGCATTGCGCGCGTCGGGGCGGTTGAAGGTGAGCGTCGCGATCGGGCCGGCGGCCTCGAAGATGGTGTGCATTAGAATTCGCGTCAATGGCTGCGCGCCGCGCGCTCGACCGTCTCCGCGTGCTCGACGTCACGCAGGTGATGGCCGGTCCGTACTGCGCGATGGTGCTCGCCGATCTCGGCGCCGACGTGATCAAGATCGAGCCGCCCGCCGGCGATTCGACGCGCGTGATGCCGGGCGCCGTCGGCCTCGACAGCCCGAGCTTCAACGCCGTCAACCGCGGCAAGCGCGGCCTCGTCCTGAACCTCAAGAACGCCGAGGGACGCGGCGTCTTCCTGCGGCTCGCGCGCTTGACAGACATCGTAATCGAGAACTATCGGCCCGGGGTGATGGCGGCGCTCGGCCTCGGCTACGAGACGCTCGCGGCGGAGAATCCGCGGCTGATTTACGCGTCGATCTCCGGCTACGGCCAGACGGGGCCCGAGCGCCGCAAGGGCGGATTCGATCTCGTGGCCCAGGGCGTGTCGGGCATCATGTCGGTGACGGGCGAGCCGGGCGGCGCGCCCGCGAAGGCCGGCGTCCCGCTCACCGATCTCGGCGCCGGGCTCTTCGCGCTCGTCGGCATCCTCGCGGCCGTCGAGCACCGGCATCAGACCGGTGCCGGCCAGCGGGTCGACACGTCGCTCGTCGACGCGGGCGTCGCGCTGTCGGTGTGGGAGGCGACGGAATACTTCTCCGGCGCCGGCGTGCCGACGGCGCTCGGATCGGCGCATCGCATGAACGCGCCGTACCAGGCGATCCGCTGCGCGGACGGCTTCATCACGCTCGGCGCGGCCAACGATCGCCTGTTCAACCGCCTGGCCGATCTCGTCGGCCATCCCGAATGGCTCGAGCGTCGCGAGTTCGCGACCAACGCGGCGCGCGTCGCGAACCGCGCGGAGCTGGCGGCGGAGATCGAGGCGATCACGCGCCGGCAGCCGTGCAGCCACTGGCTCGCGCTGCTCGACGCGCACGACATCCCGTGCGGCCCGATCAACGACTACGCGCACGTGTTCGCCGATCCGCAGGTGCGCGCGCGCGACATGGTCGTCGAGACGGAGCATCCGTCGCTCGGCCGCCTGCGCACGCTCGGCTCGCCGATCAAGCTGAGCGAGACGCCGCCCGACGTGGGCCGCCGCG
>QHWK01000178.1:8361-15620 GCA_003223775.1 Acidobacteriota bacterium | reverse complement strand
ACGCCCGACGACTACCTCGTGTCGCTCGACGCGCGCACGGGCCGCGAGCGGTGGCACAAGGAGATCGCGAGCTTCGCGCAGCAGTATTTCTCGACGACGGCGCCGATGGTGATCGGGAATCACGTGCTGGTCGGCACCGGCAACGATCTCGACGCGCCGGGATTCCTGCAGTCGCTCGATCCCGAGACGGGCGCGCTGCAGTGGAAGTTCTATTCGGTGCCGATGAATCCCGGCGATCCCGGGGTCGAGACGTGGAAGAGCCTCGACGCGGCGCGCCACGGCGGCGGGCAGATGTGGCTGCCGGGCTCCTACGATCCGGAGACGCATCTGTACATCGTCGGCACCGGCAACCCGACGCCGGCCTACACGTCGGCGCCGCGCGGCGAAGGCGACAATCTCTTCACGTGCGCGATCGTCGCGATCAACGTCGACACGGGCAAGATGGCGTGGTACTACCAGACGTCGCCGCACGACACGCACGACTGGGACTCGGCGCAGACGCCCATCCTCGTCGACGCCGACTTCAAGGGCAACCGGCGAAAGCTCGTGCTGACGGCGAGCCGCAACGGCTACTATTTCACGCTCGATCGCACAACCGGCGAGCATCTCGTGTCGAGCAGGTTCTCGGAGACGGTGAACTGGGCGAAGCCGGAGTTCAACAAGCTCGGGCAGCCGGTGCGGAACCCGGAGAAGGACTACCACATCGCCGGCGCGCTCGTCTCGTCGTCCAACGGCGGCGCGACGAACTGGCCGCCGCCGGCGTTCAGCCCGGACACGGGTCTGTTCTACGTGCCGACGGTGGAGAGCTACGCGATGTACTACCTCACCGAGACCGATCCGCGCGGCGCGATGGGACTCGGGGGCAAGGAGGAGATCGGCCTCGGCGCGTCGACGACTTCCATGACGGCCATCGACTACAAGACCGGCAACATCGTCTGGAAGCACAAGTACCGCACGGCCGCCAGCGCGCGCTCGGCGACCGGCGTCCTGACGACGGCGGGCCGGCTGCTCTTCGGCGGCGATCCGTCGGGCAATCTCGTCGCCTTCGATCCGGCGAAGGGCGGGCTCCTGTGGCACGCGGCGATCGGCCAGGTGACGAACGCGCCGCAGACCTACATGGTGGACGGCCGGCAGTACGTCGTCGCCGCGGTCGGCGACATGTTGTACGCCTTCGCGCTGTATCAATGATCGTTGTTCAACGCCGATGTAGGGCGAGGCTTTCAGCCTCGCCTTGGCGGCCCTGAAAGGGCCGCCCTACAAGGATTGGTGAGGCCGATATGTACACACGACGCGAATTCGGAAAGATGGCGTTCGCCGGGCTCGCGCTGCCGCGCATCGCCGGCGCGGCGATCAATCCCATCGTCAACGGCGTGCGGCTCGGCGCGCAGACCTACAGCTTCCGCGAGCTGCCGCGGACGCCGGGCGGCGACGCGATCGATCCGGTGATCAAGGCGTGCGTGGACTGCGGCATCGGCGAAGTGGAGCTGTTCGCGCCGCAGGTGGAGCCGCAGTTCAACGCCGGCGCACGCGGCCGGCGGGGCGATCCGCCGTCGCCGCAGGCGGTGAAGGCGCGGGAGGATCTCCGCAAGTGGCGCCTCGAGACGCCGCTCGATCACTTCCGCGACGTGAAGAAGAAGTTCGACGCCGCGGGCATCACGATCTACGCGTACAACTACAGCCCGAACCCGAGCTTCACCGAAGCCGAGATCGATCGCGGCTTCGAGATGGCCAGGGCGCTCGGCGCCGAGATCATCACGGCGTCGACGACGCTCGACGTCGCGAAGCGGATCGCGCCGCTCGCCGAGAAGCACCGGATGGCCGTCGCGATGCACGGGCATTCGAACATCGACGACCCGAACGAGTTCTCGACGCCCGACAGCTTCGCCGCCGCGATGAAGCTGTCGAAGCTGTTCAAGGTGAACCTCGACATCGGCCACTTCACCGCGGCCAACTTCGACGCGCTCGACTACATCCGGCAGCACCACGCCGACATCACGAACCTGCACCTCAAGGACCGCAAGAAGAACCAGGGCGACAACGTGCCGTGGGGGCAGGGCGACACGCCGATTCGCGAGGCGCTGCAGCTCCTGAAGAAGGAGAAGTGGCCGATTCGCGCCTACGTCGAGTACGAGTATCGCGGCGCCGGCTCGCCGGTCGAGGAAGTGAAGAAGTGCATGGCGTTCGCGAAGGCGGCGCTGGCGTGACGGGAGGCCGGTCGTGACGCGCCGCATCGGCATGGGCCTGGTCGGCCCCGGGTTCGTCGGCGCGCACCACATCGACGCGGTGCGGCGCCTCGGCTACGTGGACGTCGTCGCGATCGCGGCGTCGAGCGACGCGTCGGCGCGGAAGAAGGCGGAAGCGCTCGGCGTGCCGAAGGCCTACGGGAGCTACCAGGCGCTCGTCGCCGATCCCGACGTCCACGTCGTCCACAACACGACGCCGAACTACCTGCACGTGCCGGTCGTCCGCGCGGCGCTCGCCGCGCGCAAGCACGTGATCTCGGACAAGCCGCTCGCGGTGACGCCCGCCGACGCGCGGCTGCTGCTCGACGCCGCAAACGAGGCGCGCGTCGTGCACGCCGTGACGTTCAACTACCGCGGCAACCCTCTCGTGCAGCAGGCGCGCGAGATGATCGCCGCCGGCGACATCGGCCACGTCCACTTCGTGCACGGCGCGTATCTGCAGGACTGGCTGCTGCAGCCCACCGATTTCTCGTGGCGGCTCGAGCCGGAGAAGGGCGGCGCGAGCTCCGCCGTCGGCGACATCGGGTCGCACTGGTGCGATCTCGTGCAGCACGTCGTCGGGCAGCGGATCGTCGAGGTGCTCGCCGATCTGACGACCGTGATCGGCACGCGTCTCAAGCCGGCGGCATCCACCGAGGCGTTCTCGCGCGGCGGCGACGAAGAGCGCCAGCCGGTGGCGATAGAGAGCGAGGATCTGGCGACCATCCTGCTGCGGTTCGACGGCGGCGCGAAGGGCAGCGTGTCGGTCGGGCAGGTCTGCGCGGGACACAAGAACGGTCTCTGGTTCGAGGCGAGCGGCCGCACCGGCTCGCTGCGCTGGGATCAGGAGCGGCAGAACGACCTTTGGATCGGCCGGCGCGACGGGCCAAACGCCGTCCTGCCCAAGGATCCGTCGCTGCTGGTGCCGGCGGCGCGGCGCTATGCGCACCTGCCGGGCGGCCATCAGGAAGCGTGGGCCGACGCCTTCTGCAACGTCATGCGCGACGTCTACGGCTTCATCGCCGAGGGGCGTCAGATGTCAGACCACCGGCCGCCGGCGTTCGCCAGCTTCGAGGACGGGTATCATTCAGCCTGCGTGGTGGACGCCGTGCTCGAGAGCCACCGCCGCGGGGCGGTCTGGACGCGCGTCGGCGAGGAAGCGACGGTACGATGAAGCTTGGTGTGTTTACGCCGGTCTTCGGCGGGCTCGGCGTGAGCGAGATGCTCGCGAAGGTCCGCGCGTTGAAGCACGTTGAAGCGATCGAGATCGGCACCGGCGGGTGGCCGGGGAGCGATCACATCGAGGTGGACGCGCTGCTCGCGGACAAGGCGCGCGCGGCCGATTACCGGAAGATGCTCGCCGATGCGGGGCTCACCATCAGCGCGCTGTCGTGCCACGGCAACCCGCTCCATCCCGATCGCGCGACGGCGAAGGCGTACGACGATCAGTTCCGCAAGTCGGTGCGCCTCGCGGAAATGCTCGAGGTGCCGGTGGTGGTCACCTTCTCGGGATGTCCCGGCGATTCCGACGCGGCCACGTACCCCAACTGGGTGACGTGCGCGTGGCCGCCGGAGTTTCTCGACGTCCTCGAGTGGCAGTGGGAGAAGAAGGCGATCCCGTACTGGTGCGGCGCGGCGCGCTTCGCGGGCGAGCACGGCGTGAAGGTCGCGCTCGAGGCGCATCCCGGCTTCATCGTCTACAACGTCGAGAGCGCGCTTCGCCTGCGCGCGGCGGTCGGCCCGACGGTCGGCGTCAACTTCGATCCGAGCCATCTGTTCTGGCAGGGCGTCGACGTGCCGGCGGCGATCCGCGCGCTCGGCGACTCGATTTTCCACGTGCACGCGAAGGACGTGGCGCTCGACCTGCAGAACGTCGCCGTCAACGGCGTGCTCGACACGAAAACCTACGCGCGCATGCCCGAGCGCTCGTGGCTGTTCCGCAGCGTCGGCTGGGGCCACGACGAGCTCGAGTGGAAGCGCATCGTCAGCGCGCTGCGCCTTGCTGGGTACGACTACGTGGTCAGCATCGAGCACGAAGACGCGCTGGCGTCGGTCGACGAAGGGCTGCGCGCCGCCGTCGATCTCCTCGCGCGCGTCGTGCTGACCGAACCCCCGGTCAAAGCGTGGTGGACCTGATTCCCATGACCCCATCGATCCGCGCCAGGCTGTCGACGCTGATGTTCCTGCAGTACTTCGTGTGGGGCGCGTGGTACGTGACGATGGGCACGTGGCTGGGCTCGACGCTGCACTTCTCCGGCGAGCAGATCGGCCTCGCGGCCGGAACGACGGCGGTTGCGGCGATCATCTCGCCGTTCTTCGTCGGCATGGTCGCCGATCGGTTCATGGCCACTGAGAAGATCCTCGCGCTGCTGCACGTGGCCGGGGGCGTCGTCCTCTTCATCGCGTCGACGCAGACGACGTTCGGTCCCTTCTACGCCGTGCTGCTCGTCTACACACTCTGCTACATGCCGACGCTCGCGCTCAGCAACTCGCTCTCGTTCCGCCAGATGGCCGATCCGGGGCGCGAGTTCCCGCCGATCCGCGTGCTCGGCACGATCGGCTGGATCGTCGCCGGCCTCTTCATCGGCACGCTCGGCCTCGAGGCGACGGCGCGCCCGCTGCAGATCGGCGCGGCCGGTTCGATCCTGCTCGGCGTGTTCTGCCTCGCGCTGCCGCACACGCCGCCGATCCCGAAGGCGGGCGAGCGCGCGACGGTCGGCAGCATCCTCGGCCTCGACGCGCTGAAGCTGCTCGGCGAGCGATCGTTCGCCATCTTCGTCGTCGGATCGTTTCTCGTCTGCATCCCGCTGCAGTTCTACTACGCGTTCGCGAACCTGTTCCTCAACGAGCTGAACGTCTCGAACGCCGCGAGCAAGATGACGCTCGGCCAGATGTCGGAGATCTTCTTCATGCTCGTGATGCCGTGGTTCTTTCTGCGGCTCGGCGTGAAGTGGATGCTCCTGGTCGGCATGGCGGCGTGGGCAACGCGCTACGCGTTCTTCGCGTTCGGGACGCACGCCGATCTCGTCTGGATGCTCTACGCCGGCATCCTGCTGCACGGCGTCTGCTACGACTTCTTCTTCGTCACCGGGCAGATCTACGTCGATCGCAAGGCGCCGATCGACCTGCGCGCGGCGGCGCAGGGGTTCATCGCGTTCGTGACGCTCGGCGTCGGCATGTTCATCGGCTCGTGGGCGTCGGGCAAGGTCGTCGACATGTTTGCGCTGCCGAGCGGCGGCCACGACTGGCACAGCATCTGGCTCGTGCCCGCCGCGGGCGCGCTCGTCGTCCTCGTGCTCTTCGCGCTGTTCTTCCGCAGCGAAGAGGAGGCGCCGCAGGCCGCGGCGGCGCTGTCGCCGGCGGCGCCGGTGTCGTGAGCGCCGCGACATGAGCTCCGACGCCGCGGCGGCGGTTCCGCGGGCGCCCGCGGCGAGCGCCGCGCCGCGGCGGATCAAGGAGCTCGAGGTGATGGTCGCCGACGTCATCGTCGAGACGCCGGACACCGCGACGCTCGTCTTCTTCACCGGCAACGACCGGCTCGACTACGCCGCCGGCCACTTTCTGACGATCGATCCGCACCAGTTCGCCGCGCTCGAGCGCTTCACGGCGTTCCTCGAGGATTTGAAGGGCCGCCGCGAGCCGCCGCGCGCCTACTCGATGAGCTCGGCGCCGCACGAGCGCTATCTCGCCGTCACGGTGAAGGAGGAGCGCTACCTCTCGGGCGCGACGAAGTATCCGCCGCTGCTCTCGCCGCTGCTCGTGAAGCGGACGACGCGCGGCATGCGGCTCGTCGTCACCGGCTTCACCGGGCCGTACACGCTGGCGCCCGACATCACCGCGCGCACGAACCACGTCGTCCACGTCTGCGCCGGCTCGGGCAGCGTGCCGAACTTCTCGATGCTGAAGTTCGCGCTCGCCGAGCATCCCGCGCTGCGGCACACGCTCGTCTACTCGAACAAGGGGTGGGGCGACGTGATCTTCCGCGACGAGCTCGCGAGCCTCGCTGCGCGGCATCCGGATCGGCTGACGGTGATTCACACGCTCACGCGCGAGACCGACGCCAGCGTGTTTGGACCGAACGTGCGCGCCGGGCGCATCGGCCTGCCGCTCCTGCGCGAGGCGATCCCCGAGCCCGACGCCTGCTGCGTCTACGTCTGCGGCCCCGGCATCTCGCACTGGGACGTCGTCGCCGCGAAGCAGGCGGGCACGACGCCCGAGCCGCGGTTCCTGGAGAGCGTCGTCGCGCAGCTCGGCGAGCTCGGCGTCCCGAGCGCGCGGATCAAGCGCGAATCGTACGGGTAGGCCGGGCGGGTCTGGCAGGCCGGGCGGGTCTGGCAGGTCGGGCGGGTCTGGCAGGTCAGGCGGCCCGGGTGCGTCGCGGAGTCAGACGAGGCGGCCAGGTCTCGCGATTAGGTAGGGCGACCCTTTCAGGGTCGCCGCGGCGGACCGCTACACGAGGCGGCGCGCGGTGATCCGCTCGAGGATCCGCAGCGGCGAGCGATCGGGTTCGGCCATCGCATCCACCGGCAGCAGGAACGTCTGTTCGAGCTGATACTGCCCCGCCGTCGCCGCGTGGCTCACCTGATCGGTGAACGCGAGCCACGTGGATCCGGCGGCGAAGTCGACCGCCGTCTGCGGCGACTCTCGCTGAAACGCATCGTCTTGTTTCATCCGATCGTGCAGCTGCAGCATCAGCGCGTCGTACGGCGTGCGCGGCGACTTCGTCACACGCAGCAGCGCGAGCAGCTGTCCCGCGCCGGGTATCGGCATGCGCAGCCGCGGCGCAAAGCGCCGCGCCACCGCCTCGAACCCGTCGCCGATGCGCCACGCGCGCGCGCGGCCGTGCGGGTTGACGTTCGTGAACACGCGCAGGATGCGCCGTCCGCCTGACGGCGTCGCCGGAAAGCTGTCGACGTGCAGGCGGCTGTCGTCTTTCCGCCAGCTCGTTCTGCGCCCGGCGATCTCCGCGGGTCGAAAGCTGGCGCGGCCGCGCGTCAGCCGACCGCGGTAGCGAGGCAGCAGCCCGTCGACGAGGCT
>QHWK01000178.1:0-8324 GCA_003223775.1 Acidobacteriota bacterium | reverse complement strand
CTGCCGAGGATCGCGGGCGTGAAGAGCGACGCCTCCGTGGGCAGCGTCTCGAAGCGTAAGTCCTCCAGCAGCAGCACGTTCCCCGCTTCGAGCGCCCCGACCGCCGCGGCGGCCGTCACGGCGTCGGCATTCGCGTCCCACGAAGGCTGCCGCGCGGTCCACAGCTGGGCCATATATTTTTGCTAAAGAGACATCAAATGACGAATTGGCCGTAAATGTCGGGCGTGAGGTCCCCGTATCCTCTTGTACTTATGTCTCGAGTGGCTTGGCCACGCATTCTAGCGGCAGCTGTCCTGGCGGCGGCAGCCGCCGGCTGCAGTAGCAATACATCAGCTGCGGGCCCCGGCGGCGGCGGACGCGGCCGCGGGCGCGGCGGCGACAGCGGGCCGGCGCCCGTCGTCACCGCCAAGGTCTCGCAAAAAGACGTGCCGGTCGATCTCGCGGCCATCGGCAACGTGGAAGCGTACGCCACGATTTCGGTGCGCGCGCAGGTGACCGGGCAGCTCCAGGAAATCGCGTTTCAGGAAGGCGACGGCGTCCGGAAGGGGCAGCAGCTGTTCGCGCTCGATCGCCGGCCGTTCGAGGCGACCCTTGCGCAGGCCGACGCGAACGTCACGCGCGACAAGGCGCTGCTCGCGCAGGCGGAAGCGCAGCTCGCGCGCGACGCGTCCAACGCCGAATACCAGCAGCTCGCGTCGGAGCGCCAGACGCAGCTCGTGCAGCGCGGCATCATCTCGCGCGACGCGGCCGAGCAGTCGCGCGCGCAAGCCGACGCGACGGCGGCGGTCGTGAAAGCGGATCGCGCGAACATCGAAAGCGCGCGCGCGCAGCTCGTCGCGCAGCAGGCGGCGGTGGACTCGGCGCGCGTGAGCCTCGATTACACGATCATCAAGTCGCCGATCGACGGCCGCACCGGCAATCTGTCGGTGAAAGTCGGCAGCCTCGTCACGGCGAACAACACCGAGCTCATCACGATCGCGCGCGTGCAGCCGGTCTATGTCACCTTCACGGTGCCGGCGGTGCACTTGTCGACGATCAAGCGCCACATGACGAGCGATCCGCTGCCGGTCACTGCGGTGCCGCAAGACGCCGACGCGCAGGCCGCCGAGGGCAAGCTCACGTTCGTCGACAACGCGGTCGACATGACGACCGACACGATCAAGCTGAAGGCGACCTTCGCAAACGCCGACCGCCGGCTGTGGCCGGGACAGTTCGCGCGCGTGACGCTGCGGCTCGCGACGCTGCCGAACGCGCTCGTCGTGCCGTCGGCGGCGGTGCAGACCGGCCAGGACGGCCAGTACGTGTTCGTCGTGAAGCCGGATTCCACCGTCGAGCAGCGCACGATTTCTCCGGGCCAGCGCGTCGCCGACGACATCGTCGTGCAGAAGGGGCTCGAGGCGGGCGAGACGGTCGTCACCGAAGGCCAACTGCGGCTCGAGCCCGGCTCGCGAGTGACCACCGATCTCTCCGGCCGCGGCGCCGGCGCGGGCGGCGGGCGCGGCCGCGGCCGACGTGGTCAGTAAGCCGTCATGGCTGATGGCTGATGGCTGATGGCTGATGGCTGATGGCTGATGGCTGATGGCTGATGGCTGATGGCTCATGGCATATCGACAAATGGCCCATTGGACCACCAGCCATAGCCATCAGCAATCAGCCGTAGCCCTTAGCCATCAGCCCTCAGCCATGACGGTGATCAACCAACATCCATGAACCTCTCCGAGATCTTCATCCGGCGTCCGATCGCGACGAGCCTGCTGATGGCGGGCATCGCGCTGTTCGGCATCGTCGCGTACCGCGCGCTGCCGGTGAGCGATCTCCCGCAGGTCGACTATCCCACGCTCAACGTGAACGCCGGGCTGCCCGGCGCCGACCCGGGCACGATGGCGTCGTCGGTCGCGAGCCCGCTCGAGCGGCAGTTCACGACGATCGCGGGGCTCGATTCGATGACGTCGCGCAGTGGCTCCGGCAGCACGAACATCACACTGCAGTTCGACCTCAATCGCGACATCGACAGCGCGACGGTCGACGTGCAGACGGCCATCTCCGCCGTGATGCCGCTCCTGCCCGCTGGCATGCCGTCGGCGCCGTCGTTCCGCAAGAACAACCCGAACGATCAGCCGATCCTCTCGCTGAACCTGACGTCGAACACCATCCCGCTCTGGGTGCTCGACGACTACGCGGAAGCGATGATCGCGCCGCGCATCTCCATGGTGAGCGGCGTCTCGCAGGTGCAGGTGCAGGGCGCGGCGAAGTACGCCGTCCGCGTGCAGCTCGATCCCGAGAAGCTGCACGCGCAGCGCATCGGCCTCAACGAAGTCGATCAGGCGCTGCAGAACTGGAACGTGAACCTGCCGACGGGGCAGCTGTTCGGCCCGAACGCCACGTACAACATCAAGGCCGCCGGCCAGCTGATGAACGCCGAGGCGTTCCGTCCGATCGTCGTCTCGTACCGCCGCGGAGCGCCGGTCCGGCTCGATCAGGTCGCCAACGTCATCGACAGCGTCGAGAACGTGATGAACGGCTCGTGGTTCTACACGAAGCCGAACGGGCCCGAGGGCCCGCCGCAGAAGCAGACCGCCATCACGCTGCAGGTCATGCGGCAGCCGGGCAGCAACACGATCGAAGTGACCGACTCGGTGCGCGCGCTGCTGCCGTCGTTCGTGTCGATGATTCCGCCGTCGGTGCATCTGACGCCGCGGCAGGATCGCTCGCGCACCATCCGCAAGGCGTTCGGCGACATCCAGTTGACGATGGTCGTCACGCTCGTCCTGGTCGTCGGCGTGATCTACCTGTTCCTCCACAACGGCTCGGCGACGATGATTCCGGCGCTGGCGCTGCCCTTCTCGATTCTCGGCACGTTCGCCGTCATGCAGGTGCTCCACTTCAGCCTGAACAACCTGTCGATGATGGCGCTCATCCTCTCGATCGGCTTCGTCGTGGACGACGCGATCGTGATGCTCGAGAACATCGTGCGCCACATGGAGCACGGCGAGAAGCCGCTCGAGGCGGCGCTGAAGGGATCCAAGGAGATCGGCTTCACGATTCTCACGATGACCACGTCGCTCGCCGCCGTGTTCATCCCGATCCTGTTCATGAGCGGGATCCTCGGCCGGCTGTTCCGCGAGTTCGCCGTGACGATCACGACGGCGATCCTGATCTCGGGCGTCGTGTCGGTGACGCTCACGCCGATGCTCTGCAGCCGCTTCCTCCGCGTCGTGCACAGCAAGAAGGGATTCGCCGGCCTGATGGATCGCGCGTTCGAAGCGCTGCTCTCCGGCTACGAGCGGAGCCTCGCGGTCGTCCTGCGCCACCGGATCGTGATGCTCGGCGTGTTCGCGGCCGTCGCGGCGGCGACCGTGCACATGGTCAACATCATCCCGACCGGGTTCATTCCCGATCAGGACAACGACTCGATGTTCGTGAACCTGCAGGCGGCGCAGGGCACGTCGTACTACGACATGGCGAAGTGGACGCAGCAGGTCGCCGACGTCGTCATCCGCAACAAGTACGTCGACTCGTTCAACGCGAACGTCGGCGGTGGACCGGGCTTCGGCGGGTCGAACAACGGGCGCATCATGGTGCAGCTCGTCCCGCGCGCGCAGCGCGATCTCACCGCGCAGCAGATCGCGCAGCAGCTGCGCCCGCAGCTCCTCCGCTACCCGGGGTTCCGCGGGTTCGTGGGCCTGCCGCCATCGCTGCAGATCGGCGGCCGGATGGGCAACCAGAACTTCAGCATCATGATGCAGTCGATGGACACCGACCTGCTCTATCAGTGGGCGCCGGTGCTCGAGCAGGCGGTTGCGTCCGAGGTGCCGGACGTGCAGGACGTCTCCACCGACATGGAGATGAAGAGCCCGCGCATCAATCTGGTCATCGATCGCGACAAAGTCGCAGTACCGCGTGCTGCTCGAGCTCGATCCCAAGTACCAGGGCCAGGTCGACTCGCTCGAGAAGGTGGCGTTCAAGGCGCCGAACGGGTCGCTCGTGCCGCTCGAGTCGGTGATCAAGTTCAAGGAGACGGTCGGCCCGCAGTCGATCAACCATTCCGGGCAGCTGCCGTCGGTGTCGGTGTCATTCGGGCTGAAGCCGGGCGTCTCGCTGGGCGTCGCCACCGCGCACGTCAAGCAGGTGGCCGACCGCGTGCTGCCGCCGATCATCTCGACGAGCTTCGAGGGGCAGGCGAAGGTCTTCCAGCAGTCGATGAACAATCTCGGCCTGCTGCTCTTCGTCGCGATCGGCGTCGTCTACATCGTGCTCGGCGCCCTCTACGAGAGCTACATCCATCCGATCACGATTCTCTCGGGGCTGCCGTCGGCGGGTCTCGGCGCGCTGATCACGCTGTATCTGTTCGGCAACGAGCTGAACATCTACTCGTTCGTCGGGCTCGTGATGCTGATCGGGATCGTGAAGAAGAACGCGATCATGCAGATCGACTTCGCGCTCGACGCCGAGCGGAATCACGGCAAGGCGCCGGCCGACGCGATCTACGAGGGTTGCATCATCCGCTTCCGGCCGATCATGATGACGACGATGGCGGCGCTGCTCGGGTCGGTGCCGATCGCGCTCGGCTACGGCGCCGGCGGCGAGGCGCGGCGTCCGCTGGGCCTCGCGGTCGTCGGCGGCCTCGTCGTGTCGCAGTTGATCACGCTGTATCTCACGCCCGTCGTCTACACCTACATGGCGACGCTGTTCAAGACGCGCAAGATTCCGGTGACGAAGCCGGTGACGGCGTGAAGCAGGTGTTCCGTTGAATATCTCCGAAGGCTTCATCAAGCGTCCCATCGCGACCAGCCTGCTGATGGCGGCGATCGCGTTGTTCGGGCTCGTGGCGTACCGCTCGCTGCCGGTGAGCGACCTGCCGAACGTCGACTTCCCGACGCTGCTCGTCACGGCGCAGCTGCCCGGCGCCAGCCCGGAGACGATGGGCGCGTCGGTGGCGACGCCGCTCGAGAACCAGTTCTCGATGATCGCGGGCCTCGAGTCGATGACGTCGGTCAACTCGCTCGGCTCGACGCAGATCACGCTCGAGTTCGATTTGAATCGCAGCCTCGACGGCGCCGCCGTCGACGTCCAGGGCGCCATCACGCAGGCGGCGCGCCTGCTGCCGCAGGGGATGCCGACGCCGCCGACCTTCACCAAGGTGAACCCGGCGGATCAGCCGATTCTCTACCTCGTGATCACGTCGACGACGGTGCCGCCGTGGACGCTCGACGAGTACGCCGAGACGCGCATCACGAGGTCGAGGCGGCGCTGCGCGCGTGGAACGTCAACACGCCCACCGGATCGATCATCGGCCCGCACAAGTCGTACACGCTGCAGGCGACCGGCCAGCTGATGACGGCCGAGGAATACAAGAACATGACGGTCGCCTACCGCAACGGCGCGCCCGTGCGGCTCGGCGAGCTCGGGAACATCAAGGACGGCGTGGAGGACGAGCGCACCGCGTCGTGGTTCTACACGCACGAAGGCGAGCAGCGCGCGATCACGCTCGGGATCCAGCGCCAGCCGGGCACCAATACGATCGCCGTCGCCGACGCCGTGAAGGCGCTGCTGCCGCAGTTCAAGCTGGAGCTGCCGTCGAGCATCCACATGGACGTGCTCTACGACCGCTCGGACACGATCCGCGAGTCGTACCGCGACGTCCAGTTCACGATGCTGCTGACGCTCGCGCTCGTCATCATGGTGATCTTCGTGTTCCTCCGCAACGTGTGGGCCACGGTGATCCCCAGCCTCGCGCTGCCGTTCTCCATCATCGGCACGTTCGCCGTGATGTACATGCTCGACTACAGCCTCGACAACCTGTCGATGATGGCGCTCATCCTCTCGGTCGGCTTCGTCGTCGACGACGCGATCGTGATGCTCGAGAACATCTACCGGCACGTCGAGATGGGCGAGGATCCGCTGACGGCGTCGCTCGTCGGCTCGCGCGAGATCGGCTTCACGATCGTCTCGATGACGCTCTCGCTCGCCGCCGTCTTCATTCCGGTGCTCTTCATGGGCGGCGTCCTCGGCCGGCTGTTCCGCGAGTTCTCCGTGACGATCTGCGTCGCGATCCTGATCTCGGGCGTCGTCTCCGTGACGCTGACGCCGATGCTGTGCAGCCTCTTCCTGAAGAAGCCGCACGCGCCGCACGGCAAGGGCGGATCGAAGTTCGAGCGGGTGACGGAGAGCGGCTTCGAGAGCCTGCTGCGCGGCTACGACCGGACGCTGCAGATCGTCCTCCGAAGCCGCCCGGCGACGATGATCGCGTTCGTCGTCGTGCTGCTGGCGACCGGCCTGCTCTTCGTCGTCGTGCCGAAGGGGTTCATCCCCGATCAGGACACGGATCAAATCGCCGTCACGACGGAAGCGGCGCAGGGCACCTCCTACGCGAAGCTCGTGGAGTATCAGGGGAGCGTCGCCGACATCATCCGGCAGGATCCGAACGTCGAGGGGCTCGTCTCGACCGTCGGCGGCAGCGCCGCCGCGACGCTCGGCGGCCCGAACCCCGCCGACGGTGCGCATCGGCGGACAGGTGAGCAAGAGCCTGTATCAGTACTCGATGCAGTCGCCGAACCGCGAGGAGCTGTACGCCGCGTCGCGCGATCTCCGGAAGGCGCTCGCCGATGTGCGCGGCATCGAGGATCTGACGAGCGATCTCGAGATCACGAGCCCGCAGGTGAACGTCGAGATCGATCGCGACAAGGCGGCGGCGCTCGGCGTCACCGCGAACCAGATCGAGAACGCCTTCTACGACGCGTACGGACCGCGGTGGGTGTCGACGATCTACGCGCCGGTGAACGAGTACAAAGTGCTGCTGGAGCTCGCGCCTGAATTCCAGGCGGATCCGTCGGCGCTCTCGCTTCTGTATTTCAAGGCGACGCCGCAGGCCGGCGTCGCGGGCACGGCCGCGGCGGGCGGCGGCGCGGTGGCGGGCGGCGGCACGCCGTCGAGCGCGATCGGCGGCGCGATTGGCGGCGGAACCAACGCGTCGGCCGGCACCGTGGTGCCGCTCGACACGCTGGCGCACACGCGGCAGGTCGTCGGCCCTCAGACGGTGAACCATCACGGGCAGCTCCCCGCCGTCACGATCTCGTTCGGGCTGGCCCCCGGCGCCTCGCTCGGCGACGTGCTCTCCGAGATCCGCGAGATCGCCGAGCGCACGCTGCCCGAGACCGTCAGCGGCCAGTTCCAGGGCGCCGCGAAGGCCTTCCAGAGCTCGCTCAGCAACCTCGCGGTGCTGCTCGTGATCGCCGTGATGGTGGTCTACATCGTGCTCGGCATCCTCTACGAGAGCTACATCCACCCGCTGACGATCCTCTCCGGCCTGCCGTCGGCCGCGTTCGGCGCGCTCGTCACGCTCATGGTCTTCCGGATGGATCTGAATATTTATGCGTTCGTCGGCATGATCATGCTGATCGGCATCGTCGAGAAGAACGCGATCATGCAGATCGACTTCGCGCTCGAGGCCGAGCGATCCGGCAAGACGCCGGAGCAGGCGATCTACGAGGGCTGCCTCATTCGCTTCCGCCCGATCATGATGACGACGATGGCGGCGCTGCTCGGCGCGGTGCCGATCGCGATCGGCTACGGCGCCGGCGGCGAGGCGCGGCAGCCGCTCGGCCTCGTCGTCGTCGGCGGGCTGCTCTTCTCGCAGCTCGTCACGCTCTACCTGACGCCCGTCGTCTACACGTATATGGCCCAGCTGCAGACGTGGATGAAGTCGCGCCAGACGGCGCGCGCCCTGACGCCCGCGCCCGCGAAGTGACGAGGCGGCCCTGAAAGGGTCGCCCTACACGCACGTCACGCCCGCACCGCTGTAGGGCGACCCTTTCAGCGTCGCCAATTCACGCGGCACACGATCTGCACTGCGTCCCGTATGAGCTCGCGTATCGTCCGGCTTGCCGCTGGCGTCGCCGCCGTCGCGATCTTCGCCGCAGCCGCCCCGCCGCAGCGCGGCACGCAGCCGCCGCGCAGGAAGGCAGCGGTCAAGAAAGCGCCGGAGCCGCCGCCGCTGCCGTGCGGCGACTACGTGTCGTTCCAGGTGCTGCTCGATCGCCAGGGATTCTCGTCGGGCGAAATCGACGGCAGGCCCGGCACGAATTTCTCCCGCGCGCTCGCCGCGCTGCAGAACGCGCGGCACCTCGCGGCCACGAGCCAGCCTGACTGCGAGACGTGGCACGCGCTCGGCGGCGATCACGCCGAGCCGACCATCGCGCCGTACACGATCACCGACGACGATCTGAAGGGTCCGTTCGCCCCCGACATCCCCCGCGAGCTCGCGAAGCAGGCGTCGCTCGACGCGCTCGACTACCGCTCGCCGCTCGAGATGATGGCCGAGGGTT
>QHWK01000177.1 GCA_003223775.1 Acidobacteriota bacterium | reverse complement strand
ATTGCCTTCTCCGCGCAGCAGCAGAACGCGGTCGGACAGGTGTTCGCGATCTTCGTGATCGCGGTCGCCGCCGCCGAGGCCGCCGTCGGCCTCGGGATCATTCTCGCCTTCTATCGCAACAAAGAGACCGTGAACATCGACGAGATGAATCTGATGCGGTGGTAGACGGGACAGGCCGGGCAGGCCGGGCAGGCCGGGCAAGGCCGGGCAGGCCAGGCAGGTCGGGCGGGCCGGGCAGGGCCGGGCAGGCCAGGCAGGTCGGGCGGGCCGGGCAGGCCGGGCAGGCCGGGCAGGCCGGGCAGGCCAGGCAGGTCGGGCGGGTCACAGAGGCACAGAGGCCCTCTGCGGCCCGCCAGGCCCGCCAGGCGTGCCCGACCCGCCAGGCGTACGGCGTAAGGCGATATGCGATACATCTGGTTAATTCCGCTGTTGCCGGGAATCGGGGCCGCGATCAACGGCCTCGTCGGCGTCCGCGCGTTCTCGCGCAGGGCGGCGGGCGCCGTCGCGGTCGGCACGATGACGCTCGCGCTCGGTCTCTCGCTGCTCGCCTTCTGGCAGCTGCTCGGCCTGCCGGCCGAGTCGCGCGCGTACGACGTGAACGTCGCCGACTGGATCCCGCAGATCCCGCTCGCGACGCGCGACGGCATCGGGCTGCTCCACGTCACCTGGGGATTCCGGCTCGATCCGCTCGCCGGGCTGATGCTGCTCGTCGTCACCGGCATCGGCACGCTGATTCACGTCTACTCGACGGCGTACATGGCCGACGAGCCGCGCGGCGGCGTCGCGCGCTTCTTCTGCTACCTGAACCTGTTCTGCTTCTTCATGCTGATGCTCGTCCTGGGAAACAACTTCCTGGTGATGTTCGTCGGCTGGGAGGGCGTCGGCCTCTGCTCGTATCTCCTCATCGGCTACTGGTACGAGAAGAAAACCGCGTCGGACGCCGGGAAGAAAGCGTTCATCACGAACCGCATCGGCGACTGGGGGTTCATCCTCGGCATCTTCCTGATCTACTTCACGTTCGGCACGCTCGACTTCCGCGCCGTCCAGAACGCGGCGGCCGCGATGCCGGTCGAGACGGCGCACTTCGGCGTGCTCTCGTTCATCTGCCTGTTCCTGTTCGTCGGCGCGACCGGCAAGAGCGCGCAGATTCCGCTCTACGTCTGGCTCCCCGACGCGATGGAAGGGCCGACGCCGGTGTCAGCGCTCATCCACGCGGCGACGATGGTCACCGCGGGCGTCTACATGCTCGGGCGCAACGCGGTGCTCTTCTCTCAGGCGCCGCAGGTGATGACGATCGTCGCGATCGTCGGCGTGCTGACGGCGTTGATGGCGGCGTCGATCGGCCTCGTGCAGTACGACATCAAGCGCGTGCTCGCGTACTCCACGGTGTCGCAGCTCGGCTACATGTTCACGGCGATGGGCGTCGGCGCCTTCTCGGCCGGCGCGTTCCACCTGATGACGCACGCCTTCTTCAAGGCGCTTCTCTTCCTCGGCAGCGGTTCGGTGATCCACGCGATGGCCGGCGAGCAGGACATGCGGCGGATGGGCAATCTGAAGAAGTACATGCCCGTCACCTTCGCGACGATGATGATCGGCACACTCGCCATCGCCGGCATCTTTCCGTTCTCCGGTTTCTTCAGCAAGGACGAGATCCTCTTCCGCGCGTTCCTCGCGAACAAGGCGGTCTGGGTGATCGCCGTCGTCACCGCGGCGATGACGGCGTTCTATATGTTCCGCCTGATGTCGATGACGTTTTTCGGCGCGTACCGCGGACCTGCGTGGGAAGCGGCGCACGGCGCGGCGGTCGCGGTTGCCGCGGCCCACGGCGCGCCGCACCCGGCCGATCCGCACGCGCACGGCCAGGCGGACCGCAAGCAGCACGAGGTGAGCCACGGCCCGGCGGACAGCGAGCCATCAGCCATCGGCCATCAGCCCTCGCACGCCGCCGGCGACGATCATGGCGGCGGCCACCATGGTCCGTGGCACGGGCCGCACGAGTCGCCGACGGCGATGACCGGCCCGCTGATGGCGCTCGCCGTCGGCGCGATCGTCGCCGGCTTCGTCGGCGTGCCAGCGGCGCTCTGGGGGAACAACGCGATCGAGCAGTTCCTCGAGCCGAGCTTCACCGCCGAACTCCACATTGCGGATGGCGGATTGCGGACTGCGGATGGATTGAGGACTGCGGAGGGATTGCGGACTGCGGAGGGCCACCGCGCACAGGAGAACCGGAATCAGCAATCAAGCAATCCGCAATCAATCCGCAATCCGCAATCCGCAATCCGCAATGAGGAGGGCGAGCACGTGTCGCGGACGGTGGAACTGGGGCTGATGGCGTTTTCGTTCCTCGTCGCCATCGCCGGCATCTCCGTCGCCTACAAGTTCTACGTCACGAGCCCCGAGATCTCGGAGCAGCTCGCCGACCGCTTCGCCGGCGCGCACCGCACGCTGTCGAACAAGTACTACGTCGACGAGCTCTACGACGCGACCGTCGTCTCCGGCACGATGGCGGGCGGCCGCGGTTTGTGGGCCGTCGATCGCAACGTCGTCGACGGGGCGGTGAACGGCGCGGGCAGGGTGACGGTGATCAGCTCGTGGTTCTCGGGCCTGACCGACCGCAACATCGTCGACGGCCTCGTGAACCTGGTCGGCTGGATCGTGCAGGAGTCGAGCCTCGCCTTCCGACGGTTCCAGACGGGGCTCGTGCAGAACTACGCGCTGCTGATGCTGTTCGGGATCTTCGTCTTCGTGAGCGTGTATTTGTTCGTCCGGTGAGGTGCGGCGACCCTGAAAGGGTCGCCCTACACCTGTTTGCCAAGAAACGACATGAGCTATTACCTTTCGATCATCCTCTTCACGCCGCTGGCCGGCGCGTTCGTGCTCCTGCTCGTGAACAAGGAGAACGAGAACGCGATCCGCTGGATCGCGAACGTGGTCGCCTTCCTCGGCTTCGTTGTCTCGGTGCCGCTGTGGTTCTGGTTCGACCCGCGCGGCGCCGATTTCCAGTTCGTCGAGCGCGCCGCGTGGATTCCCTCCGTGGGCGCCGAGTACTTCCTCGGCGTGGACGGCCTGAGCACGCTCCTCATTCTGCTGACGACGCTGATGGGCACCATCGCGGTCCTGTCGTCGTGGACCGCGATCACGGAGCGGGTGAAGGAGTACTACATCTTCCTGCTCGTGCTGCAGACCGGGATGCTCGGCGCGTTCATGTCGCTCGACTTCCTGCTCTTCTTCCTGTTCTGGGAAGTGATGCTGGTGCCGATGTACTTCCTCATCGGCATCTGGGGCAGCGCGAACCGCCTCTACTCGGCGATCAAGTTCTTCCTCTACACCCTCGTCGGCAGCGTCGTGATGCTGCTCGGCATCCTGGCGCTGTACTTCGCGTACCACGTGCAGACGGGCGTGTACACGTTCGACGTCACGCAGTACCAGAAGGCGGGCTTCGACGCGGGGCTGCAGTGGTGGGTCTTCCTCGCGTTCTTCCTCGGCTTCGCGATCAAGGTGCCGATGTTCCCGTTCCACACGTGGCTGCCCGACGCGCACACCGACGCGCCGACGGCCGGCTCCGTGATTCTGGCGGCGGTGCTCCTGAAGATGGGGACGTACGGCTTCCTGCGCTTCAGCCTGCCGATCCTGCCCGACGCCTCGCACCGCTTCGTCCCGATGATGGTCGTGCTGTCGATCATCGGCATCGTGTACGGCGCGCTCGTCGCGCTCGCCCAGAAGGACTGGAAGCGGCTCGTCGCGTACTCGTCGGTCAGCCACATGGCGCTGGTGATGCTGGGCATGTTCGCGCTGAACCCGGTCGGGATTACCGGGAGCATCGTGCAGCAGCTCAATCACGGCATTTCGACCGGCGCGCTCTTCCTCCTCGTCGGCATCGTGTACGAGCGGCGCCACACGCGCGAGATCTCGGAGTACGGCGGCCTGTCGAAGGTGATGCCGGTCTACGCCGCGATCTTCCTCATCATGACGATGTCGTCGATCGGGCTGCCGACGCTGAACGGCTTCATCGGCGAGTTCCTCATCCTGCAGGGCGTCTTCGTGGCGGACAAGAGGTGGGCGGCGTTCGCCGCGAGCGGCATCGTCCTCGGCGCCGCCTACATGCTCTACCTCTATCAGCGGACGATGTTCGGCAAGGTGGAGAATCCGAAGAACGAGCGGCTCCTCGATCTCGACAACCGTGAGTTCGCGACCTTCGCGCCGCTGCTCGTGCTGGCCGTCTGGATCGGCATCTACCCGGCGCCGTTCCTGCGGCGGCTCGAGTCGTCGGTGCAGCACATCGTCGTGCGCGTCAGCCCGCAGTACGCCGCGAAGTACGCCGAGTGCAACCCGACGCCGACGCCCGATCGCGTCGCGGCGTCGTCGAACCCGGCGGCGAAGTTCCTCGCGGCGATCCCGTGCGACGCCAACGGCAATCCGCTGCCCGAGAAGCGCTGATGCCGCCGGGAATCTCGACGAGCGACTTCTACTACATCCTGCCGGAGCTGGTGCTGACGGCCGGGGCGCTCGTCGTGCTGATTGCCGACGTGCTCCTCCCGCGGGAGCGCCGGTCGGCGCTCAGCTGGGTGACGCTCGCCGCCGTCGGCGCGACGCTGGCGTCGCTCCTGCCCTTCACGTCGACCCACGTCGAGGTGGCGCACGGGCTGCTCGCCGTCGATCGCTTCGCGCTGTTCTTCAAGATCGTCTTCCTCGTCGCCGCCGCGATCACCGTGCTGATGTCGGTGCGCTATCTCGCGATCGAGGGCGCGTCGCCCGGCGAGTACTACTTCCTCATCCTGTGCGCCACGCTCGGCATGATGGTGATGGCGGGCGGCATCGATCTCATCACGATCTTCATCGGCCTCGAGACGATGGCCGTGTCGTTCTACATCCTCGCGGGCTTCATCAAGCCGAACCAGCGCTCGAACGAAGCGGCGGTGAAGTATTTCCTGCTGGGCGCCTTCTCGCTCGGAATCCTGCTCTACGGCATGTCGCTGATGTACGGGCTCTCGGGGACGACGAACCTGCGCGTGATGGCGACGTCGTTCGGCGCGATGGCGGGGGACTCGCGCCTCGCGCTGGCGGTGATTCTCGTGGTCGCGGGCGTCGGCTTCAAGATCGCGGCGGTGCCGTTCCACATGTGGGCGCCGGACGTGTACGAGGGGGCGCCGACCCCGGTCACGGCGTTCCTCTCGGTCGGCTCGAAAGCGGCGTCGTTCGCGATGCTGATCCGTATCTTCGTCGAGGGGCTGCCGTCGGCGAGCGAGGACTGGCGTCTGCTCTTCTGGGTGCTGTCGATCGCGACGATGACGGTCGGCAACTTCGCGGCGGTGACGCAGACCAACGTCAAGCGGATGCTCGCGTACTCGTCGATCGCGCACGCCGGGTACGTGCTCATAGGCATCGTCGCGGGGACGTCGCGCGGCATCACCGCGACGCTCGTCTACCTGATGGTTTACTCGTTCATGCAGCTCGGCGCGTTCGCCGTCGTCGTCATGCTGCGCCGTGCGGACGTCGTCGGCGACGAGCTGAAGGACTTCAGCGGGCTCGCCTCCCGGAACCCGTTCGCCGCGTTCGCGATGCTGCTGTTCATGCTGTCGCTCGGCGGGATTCCGCCGACGGCGGGCTTCATGGGCAAGTTCTGGCTGTTCAGCGCGGCGATCGACGCGCACTACTACTGGCTCGCGCTCATCGGCGTCCTGAACAGCGCCGTCTCGCTCTACTACTACATCCGCATCGTCGTCTTCATGTATGTGAAGAAGGAGACGCTCGGCTCCGAGCCGACGACGAGCCCCACGCTGGCGGTGGTGCTCGCGGTCGCGGTGGCGGCGACGCTGGTGCTCGGCGTCTACCCGCAACTGCTGTTCAACGTGGCCGCGGCGTCGGCGCGGACGCTCGGTGCGGCCGGCGCCACCGCGGCGCTGCGCTGAGGAGCCCGACGATCAACGCAGAACTCGGCAGAAAACCAATTGACGGCGTCGCGCACGCATGTAGGGCGAGGGCTTTCAGCCTCGCCAGGCGACCCTGAAAGGGTCGCCCTACGGGTGATTGTCTGCGCGCGCTGCGGTGTCTGCATCCTTCGCCGTGCACGTGAACTTTTTCACAAGGTGCGCTATACTGCGCCGGTCGAGCGGCGGAGCAAAGCGGAAAAAGGGGTACGACCCCTTTTTGCACGGATAATGGTCCGTTTGTGATGGCCGAGAAAGACCCGTTCCTCAAGCGTTCGACCGAAGCGTTCCAACACACCGCAGAGCAGGCGGGGCCCGCCGCGGGCGCGGGCTACACGCTGATTGGCGCCATCATGTTGCTGGGCGCCATCGGGTACGCGGTCGATCGGTGGCTCGGCACGTCCCCCTGGTTTCTGCTCGGCGGGCTGCTGCTCGGCATCATCGTCGGGATGTACGAGCTGGCGAGGACCGTCTGGAAGCGATGAAACCGGTCGCCTGGATGGTCGCGGCGAGCCTGCTGTCGTGGGTTGGCATCG
>QHWK01000176.1 GCA_003223775.1 Acidobacteriota bacterium | reverse complement strand
AAGCCGGCGTCCTTCACCTGCTTCATCGTCCACGGGCTGAACTGCCACGACGGCGCGCGGTAGCCGACCGGCTTCTTCCCGATCGCCTTGGTCAGCGTGTCGATCGCGCGGTTGAGCATGTCCTGCTCCGCCGCGGCGTCGTTCACGCTCGGCAGGTGCTCGTGAATCCAGCCGTGGACGCCGATCTCGTGGCGGCCGCTCTTCTGGATCGCGGGGATCATTTCGGGATGCAACAAATGGCTCACGGCGGGAATGAAGAACGACGCCGGCAGCTGATGCTTGTCGAGCAGCCGCAGGATGCGCGGCAGCCCGTCGACGGCGCCGTACTCGCCGCGCGAGATCGACTCCGAGATCAGATTCCCGGTGGCGAGATCGGCCGTCGCGTTGTCGACGTCGAAGCTCAGGCCCACCGCAACGCGCGCGCCGCTCGGCCACGATGCGGGCTTCAGCCGCTTGCCGGCGCTCACGTGGAACATCTGCGCGCTCACCTGATCGAGCGGCAGCTTCGTGCCCGGCTGCGGCCGCGCCTGGGCGAGCATCGTGACGCCCGCGAGCGCGACGCCGCCAATCGCCATCAGCCATCGGCCATCAGCCATCGGTCATCTCCTCATGCGTCGAGCACCCCGTGGTTGCGCGCGAGGAAGTATACGGCGACGCCGACCAGGAGCGCACCGTTGATGCCGATGACGAGCGGCGCGCCCAGATACGTCGCCAGATAGCCGCTCACGAGGCTCCCGAGCGGCATGCCGCCGCGGAACGCGATCATGTAGATGCTCATCACGCGCCCGCGCATCTCGTTGGGCGCGATGAGCTGCACCAGCGACGTCACCGTCGAGAAGACGACCATCAGCGCCGCGCCCGTGAAGAACAGCAGGATGTCGCTCACCCACAGCACGCGCGACAGCGAGAAGGCGATGATGAGCACGCCGTAGGCGGCCTGGACGAGCAGCGCCGTCCATCCCATCTTCGGAAACTTGCCGAGCCATGCGACGATGAGCGCGCCGACGATCGATCCGGCGCCGGAGAACGCCATCAGATGACTGTAGGTGTCGGCCCCCTCGTGAAAAATCTTCTCCGCGAAGATCGGCAGGAACGTCAGCAGCGCGAAGCCGAGGAACGTCGTCGCCGCGGCGAGGACGATGAGCGCCGCGAGGCTGCCGTGGTGGCGCACGTAGGAGAGGCCGGTCCGCAGCTCGTCGCCCATGCGGCCCGACGTCGCCGGCGGGATGTGCTTCACGTGCAGCATCATCAGCGTGTTGATCACGACGAGGAACGAGAGCGAGTTGAGCAGGAAGCACGCGTTCATCGCCTGCGGCTCGCTGTAGCCCCATGTGCGGAAGGCGGCGAGCGACAGGCCGAACGCCAGCGGGCCGAGGACGCGCGCCACGTTGAACTGAATCGAGTTGAGCGCGACCGCGTTCGGCAGATCTTTCTTGTCCACGAGCGACGGGATGAGCGACTGGTACGCCGGGCCGCCGAACGACTGCGCGCAGCCGGTGACGAACGACAGCACGAGGATGTGCCAGATCTGGACCACGTGCAGGAACATCAGCAGCGCCAGCATCCCCGACGTGCTCATCTGCACGACCTGCGACGCGATGAGCGTGCGCCGGCGGTCGTAGCGGTCCGCGAAGACGCCGCCAATCAGCGAGAAGAGGATGATCGGCAGCTGCTGCAGGAACGCGTCGAGGCCCAGGAAGAACGGCGAGTGCGTCAGCGAGACCACCAGCCAGTTCTGGGCGACGATCTGCATCCAGGTGCCGATGCTCGAGGTGCAGGCGCCAATCCACTGGACGCGGAAGTCGCGGTACGTGAAGGCGGCGAGGATGCGCCGCGCCGCGCGGGCGCCAACCGAGGCGGGCTGGCTGCCGGCATCGGCGGTGGCGGGCGGCGAGACGGTCTGCGCGTGGACGGGTTCGGCCAAAAGATGAGTCTAACCGAATGAAGGGCAGGAGTTTAGCCCTGCCGCGCGAAGCGCGTATCTTACATCACTTGATCGGGCGCCGGGGCTGCCGTATACTCCGCCGAAGGCGAATATAAAGCGAAACACCATGCCTCTTGCCCGCGCCGATCTCGAATCACTCCTCCGCACACGCCGCCTCGATCGCACGCTGACGACGGCGCTCCCGGGCGTCGACCCGCGGGACGAAACGGCCGTCGCGCCGTCTGCGCATGCCGGATTGGACGCACATCTTGGCGGCGGGTTGCCGCGCGGCCAGCTGTCGGAGGTCGTCGGCGCGCGCTCGTCGGGGCGGACGAGCCTGCTGCTGCAGCTCGCGGCGGCGGCGACGCGGCGCGGCGAACTCGTCGCGGTCGTGGATGCGCTCGACGCGCTCGACGTGGAGTCGGCGGCGGCAGGCGACGTCGATCTCACGCGCCTGCTCTGGGTGCGCGGCCACGTCGTCACCAATCCGGGGCTGTGCGGCGATCTCAACCAGCGCGCGCTCGAGCAGGCGATCCGCGCGTTCACGCTCGTCCTGCAGGCGGGCAACTTCGGCCTGGTCGTCCTCGACGTCGCCGAGGCGCCGCTGCCGGCGCTGCGGCGGCTGCCGTTCACGACGTGGCTGCGGCTGCAGCGGATGGTCGAGGGGACGCAGACGGCGGCGCTGCTCGTCGGTCCGCAGCCGATGGCGCGCAGCTCGGCGGGGCTCACGCTGCAGCTCGGGGCGAGGGGATTGGGGGTTGGGGATTGGGGATTGGAGAGATCGGGAAATGGTGGATCGCGAAACAACGGATCGATGGAGCGGTTGGGAATTCGATTCGGGCATTCATTATTCGACGGGTTGAACGTCGAGGCCCGCGTCGTGCGCGCGCGGGCACGAGAACGTGAAGCGGGTAGCGTCACGCTGAGCACCTGTGCGATCGACTGTGCCTGATCGTCCTGCGCTGACGCCGATCACCATGTCACCACTCACCCCCAATCCCCAATCCCCAATCCCCAATCCCCAGCTGTACGCGTGCATCTACCGGCCGGCAGGGCGTGAAGAAAATTCTGCGGGCTCTGCGGGTTCTGCGTCGGATGTCGTCGCGATCGCCAGCGAGTTCTCGCCGCGCTACGAGTGCCACGGCGCCGATCTCGTGTCGATCGACGTGAGCGGGCTCGAGCGGCTGCTGGGGCCGCCGCGGGTGATCGGCGGCGAACTGCGGCGCGAGGCGGCGGCGCGCGGCGTGCGCGCGCACATCGCGGTGGCGGCCACGCGGATGGCGGCGCTCGTGCTCGCGATCGCGCGGCCCGGCCTCATCGTCGTGCCGCGCGGCGGCGAAGCGGCGGCGCTCGCGCCGATGCCGATCGGCGTCCTCGAGAAGGTCGTGGACGACGATGGAACGCAGAGCGCGCAGAGCGCGCAGAAACAGGGTGATCACAACAAATCCGCGCGCGCCGCGGTTGCGGCGTTCAAACAGTGGGGCATCAAAACGCTGGGCGAGCTCGCGGCGCTGCCGCCGGCCGATCTGGCGGCGCGGATGGGGAAGCGCGCGCTCGCGTGGCAGGCGATCGCGCGCGGCGAGGACGTGCGGCCGCTCGTGCCGACGCTCGCCGAGGAACGGTTCGAGGCGACGCTCGATCTCGAGTGGCCGATCGAGGAGCTCGAGCCGCTGTCGTTCGTGCTCACGCGGCTGCTCGAGCCGTTGTCGACGCGGCTCGAGCGGCGCGACCGCGGCGCCGCGGTGCTGCACGTGCTGCTGCGGCTCGTCACGCGCGATCCGTCGGGCGACGGAGGGCGGGACGTCTGCGCGCGGCGGCTCGAGCTGCCGACGCCGATGCGCGACGTCCGGACGCTGCGCACGCTCGCGCTCCTCGATCTCGAGGCGCATCCGCCGGGCGCCGGCATCGATCGCGTCACGATCGTGATCGATCCGACGCCGGGGCGCGTGCTGCAGCACACGCTGTTCGCGCGCGCGGTGCCGACGCCCGAACGGCTGTCGACGCTCGTCGCGCGCCTCGGCGCGCTGATGGGCCCTGATCGCTTCGGCGCGCCGGCGAGGGTCGACTCGTATCGCCCCGGCGCGTTCGCGATGGCGCCATTTGCTGTGGATAGTTCACAAGATTCTTCTGCGGATTCTGCGGGTTCTGCGTCGAATGTCGTCGTAGCATGCGAATCCCGAATCCCGAATCCCGAATCCCCGCTCGTGTCCGCGCTGCGGCGCTGCCGCCACCCGGTGCCCGCACGCGTGGCCGTCGCCGCCGACCGGCCGGTGCGCGTCACCACCGAACGCCGCGGCTTTGCCGGCGGAACTGTGATCCGCTGCGCCGGCCCGTGGCGCACGTCGGGCGAATGGTGGATGAATGGGCCAGGCGGGCCAGGCGGGCCGGGCGGGTCAGGCGGGCCAGGCGGGCCAGGTGGGTCGGGTAGGTCGGGTGGGTGGGTCGGGCGCGCCAGACCGCCCGAAATTATTTTCATCCCTAATACTGTTGCGCCGAAGGGAATCAGCAGAAGGCCGAACATGAAGACGCCCGGCAGCACGAGGAAGAACAGGACGCCGAAGTACGGGTTCGTGCCCGCGCGCTACTTCTTCAACGTGCCCAAGTACGCGACGAGCGCATCGACGTCGTCCTTCGGCAGCGTGAACGCCTTCATCTCGGGTTTCCGCGTGGCCTTCGTCTTGGCGGTCATGCCCTTCGCGTCGGTGATCCAGGAGCGGATCTCGTCCGCGGACAGGTTGCTCGCTACGCCGTCGAGCGGGCCTTTCTTGTTGCCCTTGTCGCCAATCGAATGGCAGAGGGTGCACTTCTGATCCGCAAATAGCTGCTGTCCCCTGGCCGCCTTCGCGTCCTGCGCGGCGGCCGCCGACGCGAGGCCGAGACACAAGATCGCCGTGAACACTACTGAACGCATGTTTTGTCCTCCGTCGGGTGAATTCAGCAAGATGATTGCCGTCGCGCAACGTTAGGAATTCTGAGACGAGATGCCGTCGGTGCCGGATTTCCGGCGATCCGGCAACCGAGCGCCTTGTTGCCTGGCCTTCACTACTTCGTCGGAATCCCGTGCGCTTCGCTGTCGCCGCCGATCTGGTACTCCGCCAGCCGCTTGCAGCCCGCCGATGTCTCGACGACGCTCAACGTCGTCTGGGCGACGGCCGCACGCGGAACGGGCTTGCAGTGGAATGACACGAGCTCTTCCTTCGGACCTTTGCCCGGCTCGAATCGATAGAACGTGGTGCACGCTTCGCCGCGCGACATCTTGTCGTCGTCGTGAACGATCAGCACCGGTCCCATCAGGATCTGATCCTTCACCTGCACGGGCTCGACGAAGTTGACGATCGTCCACTGGCGGCGTCCCGCGACGTCGCCCGCGCGGCTCGTGTAGGTTCCCACGCCGAGGACCGCGATCAGGAGCAGCACGCCGACGATGATCCGCGTTTTCATCTCACCCTCCCGGCGGCCGCGTGCGGCCGCTTCCGAAAAACCGGCGGCAGCGCCGGCTCGCATACGACAAACGCAATCGACGTGCCGGTCCGACGCGAAGAGCGCAACGCACGTGCCTCGCGCTCCTTCCCGGAGGCCCGTGATAGCATCCGCGCAGCTGACGGAGACGGGTAGGGTCTGGAGGCAGCGCATATGACGACGAGAATCTCGATCGTTTCGTGCATCGTGGCGACCTCGCTGGCGGCCGCCATGTTTTCGACGAAGTCGCCGACGTTGCTCGCCGACGGGCTCAAGTGCGACATGACGCAGTACAAGGCGACGACCGGCCTGACGGCGGCTATGGACCAGGACGTGCTCGTCGTCAGCTGGTCCGGGCAGACCGGGAGCGAGCTGCGCGCGCGTTTCGCCATCGACAAGTCTCAGCCGGTCGTTCGCGACCTGGCCGTCCGCAAGCAGGGCGGGCAGTGGGCGACGCTCGGGCAGAATCTGCTCCCGGAGTACCACGTCGTGAGCGGCCTGCGACGGATGTCGAGCGACCATGTCGGATCCTTACCCGCGGCCGGCATCCCGTTGACACCGGAAGTGGTGGCGAAGAACCGCTGGTTCGCCTTCCACGACGCGCCGCTCGAAGTTCCCGGCGTGAGCGGCACGCAGATGCCGCCGCTGCCGCGCAAACCCGAGGAGATCCGCCGCGCCGATGCGACCTTCAACGTCACCGGCTGCGGCGTCAAGACCGACGGCGCACGCCTCGAGGTGAATTTTCCCGGTCTGTCGATGGGCATTTTTGCAGGGAGCTTGCAGTTCACCGTCTATCGCGGCTCCAACCTGCTCCGGATGGACGCGATTGCGAAGACAGAAGAACCGTTCGTCGCCTACAAGTACGACGCCGGCCTGAAGGGCTTTTCGACCGATGTGATGCCGCGCGTGATCTGGCGCGATACCGCCGATGGTCCGCAGCAGTATCAGTTCGGCGGCGTCCGCAACGAAACGATGGTGCCGCTCAAGGCGAGAAACCGCGTCCTGGTCGCCGAGGGCAAAGCCGGATCGGTGGCAACGTTCCCGGCGCCGCACAAGTTTTTCTGGGCGCGGGAGATCCACAAGAACCTGGGATACGTGTGGTACCGCAAGGACTCGGACAAGCAGTTCGGCATGGGCGTGCGTCAGGCTGAGCACGAAGAATCGACGCTGCGTGGTGAGATTGACGACTTCGCGCTCTACAACGCGCCGCCCGGCACGCTGCAGCACATGG
>QHWK01000175.1 GCA_003223775.1 Acidobacteriota bacterium | reverse complement strand
TTGGGCACGCTGTTGACGCGGATGCCGCTGCTCTGGATCTCCGCGTTTTCAGAGCCCGTGCTGTATGTCAGCTCCTGGACGCTTGCATCGTTCATGTAGAAGCCGCTGTACTGCCCGTTCCCGCACAGGTTGTTCACGCGCAGCCCGTCGATCGCGATCGTGAAGTCCTCTCTCGCCGAGCCGTGGCTGGTGAGGTTGAACTGGCCGAGCACGAAGGGCGTCACCGTCGTCCCCGGGATGAGCAGCGCGCGCGACACCGTGTTGCGATCGGTCGTCGGAATCGTGTCGAGGATCGCGCGGTTTGCGACGAACGACGCCGTGTTGTTGATCACGTCGACCGCCGGTGTCTGACCGGTGACGGTCACCGACTCCTCGACCGCGCCGACCTGCATGTCGGGATTGACCTGCGCGGTGAAGGTGCCCTCGAGCACGATCCCCGTGCGATGGACCGTCTTGAATCCGGGAAGCGTGAAGGTCACCTCATAGGCGCCCGGGCTCAGATCCACGATCTTGTATTGACCGGCGGTATCGGTGACGACCGATCGAGCTTTCTCGATCAGCGCGGGGCTGGACGCTTCCACGGTGACGCCGGGCAACACCGCGCCGGTGGTGTCCTTCACGACGCCGGCGATGGCGACCTGCGCACGGCTCGTGCCGGGCAACAGGAAGATCGCTGCCCACAAAAGGGCCGTACAGAGCACGACTCGACGCATAAAGATCTCCCTCCGTCGGGTTGGTCGGGCGAAAGCAGGCTCTCGACCTTACGGGCGGATGCCCGTGCTGTCAAGGCGAAACTGCACGATCAGATGCCGAGGCGATCCTTGAGGTCGCGGACGCGATCGCGGGCGACGGCGAGCTCTGTTTTCCGGCCGTCTTTCAGCCGTACCAGCACGCCGCCGTCGACGGCGGGAAACAGCTCCTGCACGAGTGGGATGTTCACGATCGTCGCGCGGTGGATGCGCGCGAAGCGCCGCGGATCGAGCCGCGCCTCGAGCTCGCTCAGCGTGAAGTCGACGACGTGCTCGCGACCGTCGACGACGGCGAAGGTGAGCTTGTCCTTCGAGAGGAAATGCGTCACGCGCGCGACGTCGAGAATCGTCGTCCGCTCGCCGACGCGCGACGCGATCCGTTCGAGCTTGCGCGACGGCGAGAGGGCTGCGGCCACCTCTCGCGCGAGCGCACGGATGTCGCGCGGCGCGGTGGTCGCGCCCGCCGCGCGCGGCGCCGTCATCCGCTCCGCCTTGTCGAGCGCGCGGTCGAGCCGCTCCGGCTCGATCGGCTTCAGCAGGTAGTCGATCGAGTTCACCGTGAAGGCGTCGATCGCGTAGCGATCGTAGGCCGTCGTGAAGATCACGGCGACGTCGCGCTCGAGCCGCTCGAGCAGCTCGAAGCCGGTGAGGCCCGGCATCTGAATGTCGAGGAACAGCAGATCGACGTCGTGCGCGCGGAGGAAGGCGAGGGCTTCGTCCGGATCGGTCGACGATCCGGCGATTTCCACTCTGCCGGTCGCGCCGAGCAGGCGGCGCAGGCGATCGACAGCGAGCGGCTCGTCGTCGAGGAGGTACGCGCGGATCATGAGCGCGATTCGGCCGGCACGTCGATCTCGACCACGGTGCGCGGCGGCCCGCTGTCCACTGTGAGCGTCGCGCGATCGCCGAACAGCAGCCGCAGCCGCGCGCCGAGAAGATCGAGACCGTGGCCGGCGGGCCTCGCCGCGCCGCCAAATCCCGGCCCGTCGTCCTCGACGGCGACGCGCAGCCGCCCGTCCGACGCGGCCGCGCGGACGCGGATCGATGCGCCCTCGCGCCGCGGGGACACCGCGTACTTCACGCTGTTCTCGACGATCGTCTGCAGCGCCATGCGCGGTACGACGAGGCGGCCCGCGCCGCCGTTGACCTCGACGGTGTAGCGCAGGCGATCGCCGAAGCGGACGCGCTCGATGTCCAGATACGCGCGCACGACGCGCAGCTCGTCGTCGAGGGGGACGAGCGGCGTCGCCGTGCTGTCGAGCGCCGAGCGCAGGAGCGCCGCGAGCTGCCCGGTCATCCGCTCGGCGCCCGCGGGATCGCCGTGGACGAGCGACGCGATCGAGTTGAGCGTGTTGAAGAGGAAATGCGGCTCGACGCGCGATTCGATCGACGCGAGCTGCGCTTCGGCGGCGAGCCGCCGCGCCTCCGCCTCGTCGCGCTCCTTGGTCCGCAGCGCGACCTTCGCGTCGTCGAGCTGCCGCCGCATCGTCTCGACCACGGTGATGAAGATGCCGAAAATGAGCGTGACGACGATCGACGCCTTGAGCGATCCCTTCATCCAGGTCGTGACGATGCCGGCGCCGTGCAGGTAGCCGATGGCGGCGAGGACGAGAATCGCCGCGAAGCTGCCGGCGAGCGCGATGGCGACCATCGTCGCGATGAGGACCACCCAGTCGAAGGGGAAGGCGAAGCGGCACGCGACTCCGCGCCCCACGCGCGGCATCACGATGCCGAGCATGGGGCCGATGATGCACGAAAAGAGCATCGCGACGCCGAACGCCTCGAGCATCTTCGGCATCGGCGTCCGCCAGCTGACGCCACTGTAGACGACGACCACGAGCAGCGCGGCGGCGACGTTCGCGCCGACGATGCGCGTCCAGTATGCCGCCGAGAATCGCTTGTACGGGTCGCGTTCCGCCACGGTCAGACGGTACGCCAGATCAGGACCAGCCGTCGCCGCAACCGGACGAAGGGGCGCTTTTGTGGATGGAGAGAGGGTTTGACCTACGTGATGATGACGGGCTCGCCGGTCGGCGCGGGCGCCGGGACTCGCTTCGGCGTCCATTGCTCGAGGCGGCCGTCGCGCGGGATGTGGAGCGTGACCGGCCGCGAGCTTGCCGGCAGCGGCACCGCCTTGTGCGGGTTCGCGTAGACCGGATGCTTCCCGTGCTCCTTGTACCAGTCGGCCACCTGCGCGTTCTGGTACATGTTCTCGACGATCTGCCGCCAGCCGACGCCGGTGTTGTACGCGCAGAAGGAGATCTCACCCATCTGCGTCGCGTAGGGGATGATGCACATCTCGGTGCGGCGGAAATCGTAAGTCCAGAGATCCTGGAACCACATGCCGGCGACGAAGAGCAGCAGCCACTCGTCGCCCTTGCGGTTCTCGTTGTCGCGCGCGCCGAGCCGGCCGCCGAGCTGGCCGCCGCTCTGTTTGTCGAACTTGTGCAGCAGATCGACGAGACGGAAGCCGGCGGGCGCCTTCAGCGGCTTGTAGTTGCGCAGCAGACTGAGCGCGGTCTGCGCGAGGGTGAGCGCGCGGCCGCGCGCGCTGTCGGCAATCGCGACCGCGTCCTTGAGCACCTGATCGACGTCGAGGAACGCCGACAGCGGCGCCCACTCTTTCGTCCGCTTGCTCACCATGAAGCCCATGCCGACGCCGCAGTCGGGATGGCAGCCGCAGCTGAGGGAGCCCCAGCTCGCGCCCGGGCCCTTCATCAGATCGGTGACGCGCGACAGGACGCTCGAGGCCGACAGCGGGAACCAGTCGCGCAGCGGCTCGGTGACGCCCGTCTGCCGCCGCAGATCCTCGGCGAGATGCGACAGCGTGTACCGCTTCCGATGCCGCTCCTGGTCGGTGATCTCTTCGTCGCGGCCGGTGAAGGAGACCGGCTGGAACGAGACGAAGCTGATCTTGTCGCAGTTCTGCAGCGCGAACTTCACGATCGGGCCGACCTGATCGTCGTTCACCGTGTTCACGATCGTCACGACGAGGCAGACGTCGACGCCGGCGTCGTGCAGGTTCTCGATCGCGCGCAGCTTCACGTCGAAGAGGTTGCCGACGCGGCGGTGCGCGTTGGCCGCTTCGGTGACGCCGTCGAACTGCAGGTACGCGATGCGCATCCCCGCCTCGCGCGCCTGCCGCGCGAACTCGGGCTCCTGCGCGAACCGGATGCCGTTGGTCGCCGCCTGCACGCTGAAGTAGCCGACTTCGCGCGCGTAGCGGACCGCGTCGAGAAAGATCGGCGAGATCGTCGGCTCGCCGCCCGAGAACTGCACCGTCATCTGCCGCCGCGGCTTCACGCCGATCGCGTCGTCGAGGAGCTTCTTCACCTCGGGCAGCGTGAGCTCGTGGACGTAGCCGACCTGGTTCGCGTCCATGAAGCACGGATCGCACATCATGTTGCAGCGGTTGGTCAGGTCGATCGTGAGCACCGCGCCGCGGCCGTACTTGATCGACGAGGTGCCGTGGTTGTGCAGCGTGTCGGTCACCGCGGGAAAGTCGCGGCCGGGAAAGAGCGACTCGAGGCGGCGCAGGAACGCCGGGTTGATCGCGAGCGTGTCGGTGAACTCGCCGTGAATCGGACAGCGCTTCTCGATGATCACCTTGCCGTCGCGCTCGAGGATGTGCGCCTTGATCTCGCCGACGTGCGCGGTGATCAGCGACTCCACCGCCTGCTCGCCCGAGAGAATGCGCGCGCGCGTCTCACGCACGCACGTCGGACAGAGCGAGTCGGTGGTGCGAGGCCAGCCGAGCTGCGGCGACGTGCGCTCGCTGCTCTTCAAGAGCGGCGCCGGCGCCCACGACGGCTGAAACGTCGTGCTGTCGATGCGGCGGTTGACGGCTTGAAATGCGGGCCAGAGGACGCGGGCGGCCCCCGTGAGGGCGAGTTCGAGCGGCGTCGACGCGTTCATCCGGAGTCGCAATATACCACAACGTTTACGGGCGAACATGCGCGCGCGCGACCTCTTCGAGCGCCGCGCGATCGATCTTGCCGCGCGCGGTGCGCGGGATCGCGTCGACGAAGACGATCGTCCGCGGGATCTTGTACGGCGCGAGCCGCGACGCGCAGTATCGCCGGATGCCGAGCGTCGTTAATTCGTACGCGGCGCCGTCGCGAACGATGCATGCGACGATCTGCTGGCCGCGCCGTGCATCGGGCGCGGCGACGATGCGCGCGTCGGCGACGCCCGGCATCGCGCGCAGCACCTGCTCCACCTCGTCGGGCACGACCTTGCGCCCCGCGACGTTCACGAACGACGACGCGCGGCCGCGCAGCAGCAGCCGCCCGCGCGCGGTCCACGCGCCGTAGTCGCCCGTCAGGAATCCTCCGTCGACGAAGGCGTCGTCGCCCGGTTCGGAGTAGCCGCTCGAGACGGCGTCGCTGCGCACGTGCACGCGATCGTCGTCCCGCAGCGAAATCGTGACGCCCGGCAGCGGCACGCCGACCGCGCCCTCGCCGTCGATCTCGTCGCCGGCGTCGAACGCGATGCCGCCGGTCTCGCTCGCGCCGTAGAAGGTGTGAATCTTGACGCCGAACCGATCGTGGAACGCGCGGACCGTGTCCGGCGGGAGCGGCGCGCCCGCGGAGATCAGGCGGCCGAGCGCCCGCGGCCATCCGTCGGCCGGCGGGTTTTTCACGAAGTACTGAAACATGAACGGGACGCCGGGGAAGACGCGCGCCCCGAACCGCCGCGCGTCCGCGATCGCCTGCTGCGGCACGAACGCGTCGCGCAGGACGTACGCCGTCCCCTGGAGCAGCAGCGGCAGCAGCAGATTGCCCAGGCCGTACGAGTGCGACACGGGAATCGCGGCAATCTGAATGTCGGCCGGACGAATGTCCATCGCGGCGACGATGTGTGTGCAGTCGGCGACGAGCTGCGCTTCGGTGGTGAGCGTCGCTTTCGGCGCGCCCGTGGATCCCGACGTCAGCTTCAGCATCGCCGTCCCCGGATAGCGGCGCGTGCCTTCCGCGCGCGCGGCGATCGCGAGATCGTCGCCGCCGTGCGGCGACGTCGAGTCGATCGCCGTCGAACCGGCGCCGACCGCAGCGGGGCCGACGATTGCAGCGGCGCCGAAGCGCGCGGCGAGCGCGTCGATCTCGCGCGGCGTCGCGGCGGGATCGACCGGCAGGACCGCCGCATCGAGCGCGCGGCAGGCGAGCAGCACCGGCGCGGCCGCAGCGGCGTTGCCGGCCGCCGACAGCACGAGCGCGCCGGCCTCGACGCCCGCCCGTGCGAGGCGATCGGCATAGATCCGATGCGCGCGCCAGATGTCGGAGGCCGACATCGACCGGCGGCCGTCGGGCGCATGAATCAGCAGGCGGGTCGGATCGTCGCGCGAGATCTCGGCGAAGCAAGACAGCAGTGCGCCTGCACCCACCTACGGCACCCGATCGGCGGCGAGCCACGGCTCGACCGCGTCGTCTTCGGCGCGCTCCCAGATCACGCTGAACACCGGCCCGGCCATCAGCGTGGTGCCGATCGCCATCAGGACGAGCATCGTGAACAGCGTCGGCGTGATGAGGCCGCGCTGCAGGCCGAGGTTCACGAGAATCAGCTCCACCATCCCGCGCGCGTTCATCAGCGTGGCGATCGCGAGCGCCTGGCGGGCGGTGGCGCCGGTTGCGCGCGCGGCCGCCCAGCACGCGAGGCCTTTGCCCGCGCACGCCGTGAGGAAGACGACCGCCGTCGTCAGCCACAAGCCGGCGGAGTCGATGAGCAGCAGCCGCGTGTTCCGCGGCACGCTCGCGCCGAGCACGAACGCCCCGAACACCGAATGGATGCCCACCGCATCGGTGAGCCAGGCAGCGCAGCCGAGCAGCGCGAGCATGATCGCGAGCGCCGCCGGCGGCAGCGCGTCCTCGCGATCGGCCGCGGCGGCGACGCGCGCGAGGACAGCCGGGCGAACGCCGAACCAGGTGATCGCGACGTACAGCAGCGCACCGCCGGCGGCGCCGACGGCGAGCGCCGCGTTGCCGGTGACGCTGCTCAGCACGACCGCGAACGTGACCCACGCCGCCGCATCGTCCATCGCGCCCGCGGCGAGCGACAGCGATCCGATCGTCGTGCCGCCGATGCCGCGCTCGGCGATGATCCGCGCCAGCACCGGGAACGCCGTGATCGACATCGCCGCGCCCATGAAGAGCACACCCTGGATCGGCCGGACCGCCGGCGTGAAGAAGCCGCCGCTCCGCGTCATCACGAGCGCGAGGGTGGCGCCGAACGCGAACGGCACCGCGATCCCCGCAGCGGAAACCGCGAGCGCGCGCCGGCGATAGTGCGCGACGAGATCGAGTCGAAACTCGAGCCCGACGCAGAACATGTAGAGGACGAGGCCGATCTGGCTGAGGACGTACAGCGTGTGCAGCGACGCTCCCGGGAACAGCCGCGCGTGAAGCGCAGGCGCGGCCCATCCGAGGAGCGACGGGCCGAGGACGAAGCCGCCCACCATCTCGGCGACGACGAGCGGCTGGCGCAGCCGCGCGAAGACCACGCCGAGCGCGCGGCAGACCGCGAGGATGACGGCGATCTGCACGAAGAGCAGCGCGGGATCGGACATAAAAACGCTCTTATACTACGCGCGATGTCCTTGATCGATTCCCTGCCGCACCGGCCGCCGATGCGTTTGCTCGAGGAGGTGATCGAGATCGTGCACGGCGAGCGCGCGGCGGCGCGGCGCACGACCACCGCCGGCGACTTCTTTTTCCAGGGGCACTTCCCGGGCCAGCCGATTGTTCCCGCCGTCATCCTCGTCGAGATGGTGGCGCAGGTCGGCGGCATCGCGATCGCCGCGCGGCCCGACGGCGTGACCGCGCCCACCGTTCACCTGCGCGTCGCCGCGCTCGGGCCGTTCAAGTTTCCGGCCGCCGCATCGGCCGGCGTCACGCTCGAAGCGCGCGCGCACGTCGCCGGCCGGCTCGGCGGCCTCTACAAGATCGAAGGCACCGTGACGGCGGACGGCGTCCTGATCGCGGCCGGCAGCGTGACGCTTGCCGACGTCTGATCCTCCGCGGTGGCGCGTCCGCGTGCGCCGCGCGTTCACCGGCCTGCGGACCGA
>QHWK01000884.1 GCA_003223775.1 Acidobacteriota bacterium | reverse complement strand
ACGCGCGGCGCGAGCAGCCTCGTGAGGTTGTTCGCCGTCGCCGTATTCAACCGCTCCTGCTGCTCGAGCACGACGTTGTTGTTGAACGCGTTGAACAGATCGGCGTTCAGCGTGATCTTGCGCCCGCCGCCGACGCGGATGCCTTTGTCGACGTGCAGATCGAGCTGATAGTAGCTGTCGTAGCGGAGCGAATTGACCGGAGCGATCAGCACCTGGACCGTGCCGAGGCTGCTGGTGCGGTTCGGCGATTGGAGATACGGGTTCAGCGGGCTGCCCGCCTGGCCGATGAAGTTCGCGGCCGCGTTGATCAGCCATGGGAACTGGTACATGCCTCCGAGCTTCGCGACCCACGGGACCTGACGCAGGTTCGTCGACACGGGCCAGGTCGTGGTCGTGGTCTGCACGAGGCTGCCGCCTTCCCGGCCGCTGGTCAGCGCGATGTTGGTCGGATCCAGATAGTCGCGATCCGCCTGCGGCAGGTACTCGCGCTCCCTGTTGAGCACGATGCTGCCGCTCATCATGTAGTGATGGGCGAGGCGCTTGCGCGCGCTGATCTCGAGGCCGTCGTAGGTGTAGTAGCGCCCGTCGTTGCGCAGGACCTGCGACGGATTCAGGCCGACAGCGCCGGGACGCTGATAGTAGACGCCCGTGAAGGTCTGCGTGCCGCAGGTCGCCGGATTGCCGCACGCCGCCGAGAACGGCACGGGCACGAAAGCGTCCGAAAAGTCCTGCGTGCGATACAGGCGTGAGAAGTCGAAATACTTCCGGTGNNNGCCGCGACCTCGTCGGTGACGTCGTTGCGCAGGTTCGGATCGACCGTGCTCGGCGTGGAAACGGCCGACGGGTTGTCCGGGTTGTAGTTCGAGCTCGGCGTCGTGAGGAACCGCGACAGATCGAGCTCGTTCGCCTGCACGATGGTGTCGTTGTTCAGATCCTTCCACGCGTAGCGCAGCGTCGTCGACGTCGTCGGCTCGAGCCGGCTCGCTGTGGACATCCCGAGCCCGTAGTAGCGCGCGAGATTCGCCTTCAGCACCGTCTTGCCCGTGCCGCGCAGGTCGTAGGTGAACCCGAACCGCGGTGAGATGTTGTTGAAGCGCGCGCCGGAATCGACGCCGGCGAACGCCACCGCGGGCAGCTTGTCCGGCAGGATGCGGTTGGCGGGGATGCTCGCCGCCGTCGCGATGTCGTACTGACGATCGAAGCGCACGCCGACGTTCACCGTCGCGCGGCCCGTTTTGTACGAGTCGTTCCAGTACGCCGACTGGTTGTACAGCGTGAACGCGTAGTCGGCATCGCGGCGGACGTCGACTTCCTGGCAGCCGCCGGCGCCCGTAGCGTACGACGCGCCGCCGACCGTGCAGGCGCCCATGTTCGCCGTCGATCGGATCCGGATGTTCGCGCCGCCGCCGTAGGTCGTGATCGACTCGACCGGGGATCGGCGGTACGAGTAGCCGAACTTCATCGAGTGGTCGCCCTTGAGGAAGCTGGAGAGGAAATAGTTCGCGTCCGAGCGGATGTCGTCCTGCGGCCGGCTCGTCTTGTAGTTGCCGCTCGTGCTGTTGCGATCGAAGAAGCCGGTGTCGACGAAGTTGATCGCCTGCACGTCGAACAGCGAATCGTTCTGCAGGAACTGACCCCAGTTCTCGTAGATGTGGGTGTACTGCGTCGTCACCGTCAGACGGTTCGACGCGATCCACTGATGGTCGCCGCGATAGAAGATCGTCGGCCCGTCCTGCCGCCGCGTCGTGATGAGCGGGTGGAACGCGTCGGCGCCGCGGGCGTTGCGCGTCTTGATGCCGTCGGTCACCGTGAAGGTGGTCTTGTTCGCGACGTTCTCCTGGAACTGCAGCTTGCCGTTCTGGTTCAGCAGCTTCGTGTTGTCCGTCTTGTAGCAGTTCCACAGATCCTTGATCGCGTAGGTGTAGTTGCCGGCCGCATCCTTCGCGTTCGCGAGGCTGGTGTTGGCCGCCAGGGTCTGGCAGGCGCCGCCGAGCGACGCGTCGTAGAAGTTCACGACGCCGACGTCGATCATGTTCTTCGACGCCGTGCCCCAGTACCAGAACTTGTTCTTGATGATCGGCCCGCCGATCTCGAAGCCGTAGTCGTCGATGTTCTGGATCGGGTTGCCGCCCGCCGCGCTGAGATCGCGCTGCGCGGTGAAGATGTTGTTCGCCTCGAACTGCTGGTTCGTGCGGTAGAACCGTCCGGAGCCGCGCAGCGTGTTGCCGCCGCTCTTCGTGATGAAGTTCACCTGGACGCCGGCGCCCTGCTGCGACGCGTCGCTGCCGCCCTTGGTGACGTTGATCTCCTCGAACGAGTCGAAGTCGTAGTAGGTCGGCGACGAGTTGTTCGATGCGATGTCGCTGACGACCGCGCCGTCCATCGTCCACTGCTGGTTGTTGCTCGTGCCCATCGCCGTGAACGAGGTCTGCTGGCCGGAGAGGTTGCCGCCGACGTTCTGGCCGCTCA
>QHWK01000174.1 GCA_003223775.1 Acidobacteriota bacterium | reverse complement strand
AGTACATCACGATCCCGATGGCCATCCAGATGAGCAGGCGCTCCCACGTGGCCCACGGCAGGCTCGCCATCAGCACGAGGCTGACGATCGCGGAGAAGGCGGGCAGCCACGGCACGAACGGCACGGTGAACGGCCGCGGCAGATCGGGTCTCGTGCGCCTGAGGAAGATGATCCCGATCGACACGATGATGAACGCCATCAGCGTGCCGATGCTCACGAGACTGCCGAGCGTCGCGATGCCGGTGAACCCCGCGGCGATCGACACCGCGACGCCGGTGACGATCGTCGTCACGTGCGGCGTGCGGAAGCGCGGGTGGATCGCGCGCGCCCACTCGGGCAGCAGCCCGTCGTTCGCCATCGCGTAGAAGATGCGCGGCTGCGCGAGCATCATCACCAGCATCACCGAGCTCAGGCCGGCCAGCGTGCCGACGACGACCAGCAGCCGCAGCGCGTGCATCACGCTGGCCCACGTCGTGCCCGCTGCGCGCGCCGCGCCCGCGTCGATCGCCACCACCATCGGCGCCGGCTGGTTCAGCATCGCCTTGAACGGCACCAGCCCCACCATCACCGCGCAGACGACGACGTAGAGGATCGTGCAGATGCCGAGCGATCCGAGCAGGCCGAACGGCATGTCGCGCTGCGGGTTGCGCGCCTCCTGCGCCGACGTCGACACCGCATCGAAGCCGATGTACGCGAAGAAGACGACGGCCGCGCCGCGGAAGACGCCGCTCCAGCCGTACGCGCCGAACGTCCCTTCGTTCGGCGGGATGAAGGGCCGCCAGTTCGCCGGATCGATCAGGAACGCGCCGCCGCCGGCGATCAGCAGGACGACCGCGACCTTCACGATCACGATGATCGAGTTCACCCGCGCCGACTCCTGGATGCCGACGATGAGCAGCGCCGTGATCGCGATCGTGATGAGGACGGCCGGCAGGTTGAAGACCGCCGTCACCGAGCCGCCCGCGGCCAGCGGCACGATGCTGCCCGGCGCCGCGCTCAGCGCCGCCGGAAACTGGATGCCGAACTCGCTGAGCAGCGCGTTCAGATTTCCCGACCAGCCGACAGCAACCGTCGCCGCCCCGAGCGCATATTCCAGGATCAGGTCCCAGCCGATGACCCACGCGATGAATTCGCCGAGCGTCGCGTAGGCGTAGATGTAGGCCGAGCCCGCCACCGGCACCGCCGACGCGAACTCGGCGTAGCAGATCCCGGCGAGCGCGCTCGCGAGCCCCGCGATCACCATCGAAATCACGATGGCGGGCCCTGCGTACGCCGCCGCCGCCTGGCCGGTGAGAACGAAGATGCCCGTGCCGATGACGGCGCCGATGCCGAGCAGCAGCAGATCCATCGGGCCGAGGACGCGCTTCAGCGAGCGCTCGCCCGATCCCAGCTGCTCGGCTTCTATCTGCTCGATCGACTTGGTCGCGAAGAGCGACATGGTGTGCCTCCGCCGCCAGCAGACCCGAACCGGGCGGGCGGAGTCTTGAAAAGCGCTGAAGGAGCGCGGAAGATTCCTTGAAGTTGTTGTGAAAACGCACTTCGGCCCCTTCGCGTTCGATCCGTCGAACCAGCTGCTGTGGCGCGGCGGCCAGGAAGTGCCGCTGCCGCCGCGCGTGGTCGGCGTCCTCGGCCTGCTCGTCGCGCGGCCGGGCGAGGTCGTCTCGCGCCAGGAGCTGATCGACGCGGTCTGGAAGGACGCGTTCGTCTCCGACACGTCGCTCGCCGAAGCGATCAGCTTCCTGCGGCAGGCGCTCGGTGACGACCCGCAGCAGCCGAGCTACATCCAGACAGTTCATCGCCGCGGGTATCGATTTCTTCCGCCGGTGAACGGCGCGGGCGCGGCCGCCGCGCCCGACGCTGCGGCGCGAGCGGTGCGCGATCCATGGGCGCAGCTGCTGCCCTGGGCGATCGCGATCGTGCTCGGCGCGATGGCCGCGGCCGCGGTCTGGCGTGTCGCGCATCCCGACGCGCCGCTCGTCCCGCCGATCGCGCGGTTCGACGTCCTGCTGCCGGGCGGCGCGACACTCGACGGATCCGCGCCGGCGATCGCGTTCTCGCCGAGCGGCGCGCGGCTCGCGGCCGCGGCGTGCGACGCCGGCGGCCGCTGCCAGCTGCTCGTCCGCGCGCTCGATCGCCTCGACATGCAGCCGCTCGCGGGCACCGAAGGCGCGGCCGCGCCGTTCTTCTCGCCCGACGATGCGTCGATCGCGTTCTTCGCGGACGGCAAGCTCAAGACGATCCCGCTCGCGGGCGGCGCGGCGGAAACGATTGCGGACGCGCCGCACGCGCTCGGCGGCGCGTGGCTCGACGATGGATCGATCGTGTTCGCGTCGGCGCTCGCCGGCGGGCTGCAGCGCGTGCCGGCGGCGGGCGGCCGCGTCCGCGCGGCCACGCGCGTCGATCCGGCCGCCGGCGAGCTGCGGCACGAGACGCCGGAAGCGGTGCCTGGCACGCGCGCCGTGCTCGCGACCGCCGTCCTCGCGCCCTCGCTGCCGCCGCGGACGCGCATCGTCGCGCTGTCGCTCGACACCGGGCAGCACACGATCGTCGTCGATCGGGGCGCGTCGCCGCGGTTCGTCGCGCCGAACACGATCACGTTCGTACGCGACGGCGATCTCATGGCGGCGGCGTTCGATCCGTCGCAGCTGAAGATCGTCGGCCAGCCCGTCGTCGTCGCGCCGCGGGTCGGAGACGCGCCGAGCGAGTACGCCGTGTCGCGCGCCGGCGCGCTCGCGACGGCGGTGGGGCAGGACGACGCGCCAGCGTTCGCGCTCGCGTGGGCGGCGAGGAACGAGGCCGTCGAGCCGCTGCCGCGCGCGCTGCAGAACCTCGCGGCGCCGCAGCCGTCTCTCGACGGCCGCCGCATCGCGGCGGTGAAGAGCGCCGATGAGCCGGCCGAATTGTGGTGGGCCGACGTCGAGCGCGGGACGCTCAGCCGCCTCACCTTCGACGGCGAGCATCGCGATCCGCGGTGGGCGCCCGGCGGCGATGCGATCGTGTTCGCGTCGCGCGCCGGCGGCGTCTTCAACCTCTTCACGCGCGGGCTCGACGATCGCAGCGCCCCGCGGCGGCTGACGACGTCGCCGCACCATCAGGCGCCGGGCGGCGTGTCGCGCGACGGCCTCGTCGTGTTCGTCGATTTCGATCCGGCGTCGGGCGCGGATCTGTGGAGCGTCCCGCTCGCCGGCGGCGCGCCGCAGCCGATCCTGCGGACGCCGTTCGACGAGGAGGCGCCGGCGATCGCGCCGGCCGGCCGCTGGCTCGCGTATCAGTCGAACGAGTCGAACCGGTGGGAGGTATACGTGCGGCCGTTCGGGGGCGGCGCCGCGATGCCGATCTCCGCGGGCGGCGGCACGTCGCCGGTGTGGTCGAGCGACGGCACGACGCTGTACTACGCGGGGCGCGCCGGCGTGATGGCAGTGACGCTCGCCGACTGCGCGGTCGCCGCCGCCGCCCTGAGCGATCGAGCGTGCCGCGACGCCGCGCCGTCGGCGCCGGTCGAGATCCTGCGCAGCGAGTGGATTCCCCGCGGCGCGCGGCCCGGCGGCCGGCTGCTCGTCGAGCGCGCGCGCGGCCGCCTGGCGGGCGTCGATCGCATTCGCGTCACGCTGCAGTGGACGAGAGAGCTGCAGCGCGTCGTCCCGCCGGCGGTCGTCGCGTCGCCGAAGTGAGCCCTCGATTTGAAACGATTCAGGGTCTCCGACGCCGACCCGTCATCGGCACGATGCGCGTCACGTACAACGAAACGAGCATCACGAGGCACGCGATCGCCACCCACGCCGCGGTGAAGAGCGCCGCGATCGCAAAACCTCCGATGAGTCGAATCAAGCCGGTCAACGGTCCTGCGACGTCGAGCTCGCGCCGCGCGACGGCGCGTCGGGCGGCACGGCGCGCGCGTTGCCGTCGATGTAGCGCTCGAACCAGTACACCTGCCAGTCGATGCTCTCGACGAGGTGCTTCGGCTCGCCGGTGCGCGTCAGGTTGTGGTTCTCGCGCGGGAAGAAGACGATCTCGCTCGGCACGCCGAAGTGCTGCAGCGCGCGGAACCACTGCTCCCCCTGCTCGATCGGCACGCGGAAGTCGTTGTCCGAGTGCAGCACGAGCGTCGGCGTCTTCACGTGCTTCACGTACTTGAGCGGCGACGCGTTCCAGTAGAGATCGAACTTCTCGAAGATGTCGCCGGTGAAGTCGTCGGCGTGCCCGTACTGCCCGTCGCGCGTGCCGTCGTCGCTGACGAAGTTCGAGATGCTGCGCAGCGTCACCGCCGCCTTGAAGCGGTTCGTGTGGCTGACGATCCAGTTCGTCATGAAGCCGCCGTAGCTGCCGCCGGTGACGCCGAGGCGATCGCGATCCACCCACGGATACTTCGCCAGCGCCGCGTCCACGCCGTTCATGACGTCGACGTAATCCCTGCCGCCCCAATTCAGCTCGATGCCGCGCTCGAACTTCTCGCCGTAGCCGGTCGAGCCGCGCGGGTTGGTGAAGAACACCGCCCAGCCGTGCGCGGCGTACACCTGGAACTCGTGGTACCAGTCGAAGCCGAACATCCCCGCGGGACCGCCGTGGATGGTCAGAATCATCGGATACTTTTTCCCCGGCTCCCACCCGACCGGCTTCATGAAGAAGCCGTCCACGTCCCAGCCGTCGGCGCCCTTGAACGGTACGCGCTCGACCGGCACGCGCTGCGTCTGCTTGTACCAGTCGGCGTTGAGGTGCGTGATCTGCTTCTCGTTGCGGCCGCTCAGGTCGGCGACGTAGAGATCGTCGAGGCGCGTTGGATCGTTCACGCCGTACGCCATGCGCTGCGTCTTCTCGTTGATGTCGACGAGGTGCAGCGTCCGCTCGCCTGAAGAGACGGGCGACGCGCGGCGCGACGCCACGTCGACGCGATAGAGCTCGGTCGTCCCTTTGACGCCGGCCTCGAAGTACAGCGCGCGGCCGCCGTCCGCCCATCGAAGCGCCGTGGGAATGAGATCGACGTTGTCGGCGGCGGTCTTCGAGGGCGCGCCGCCCGTCGATGGGGCGAGCCAGATCCGCGGGTGCGATTTCTCGGGTACCGCGCTGAGGAACGCGATCGTGCGCCCGTCGGGCGACCAGCGCGGCGAGTTGTCGGCCTCCTCGTGGTCGGAGATCTTCGTCAGCGCGCCGCCGGCCGCGTCGATCACCCAGACGTCGGTGTTGTGCCCTTCGTCGAACGCCTTGCCGCTGCGATCGGACACGAACGCGATTCGGCGGCCGTCGGGCGACCATTGCGGATCGGCGTCGTTCCAGTCGTCGCCCGACGTGATCTGCGTCGATCGTCCCGACGCCGCCTCGACGACCCACAGGTGCGCGCGCTTGTCGTCGAACCAGCCCGTGTCGTTGAACTTGTAGTTGGCGTGCCGGTAGTGCCGCACGTCGCTCGGCGACTTCGCCGCGTCGCTCGGCCCGCTGCGCGAGACGACGACGAGCTTCGAGCCGTCGGGGGACCATTGAAAGCTGGTGACGCCGTTGGCGGCGCTCGTCAGCCGCCGCGGCTCGCCGCCGCCGAGCGGCAGCAGCCACACCTGCGTGCGCGGGTTGTCGTCGCCCGGCGCGGGACGCGCCGAGAGGAACGCAATCGCGCCGCCGTCGGGGCGCCAGCGCGGGCTCGTCGACGAGCGCACCGGATCGGTGAGCGCCTGCGGCTCGCGCGATCCGTCAGCCGGCGCGGAATAGATCGCGCTGCGGCGGCGATTCTGTTTCTGATCGATCGTCGTCACCACGTACGCGATCGTCGATCCGTCCGGCGAGATGCGCGGATCGCCGAGCGTCTCGAACGCGAAGTAGTCCTCGGCCGTGACGCCGCGCGCCTGCGCGGACGCTCGATTGGGAAGCGCGATCAGCGCGAGCGCAGCGAGCGAACCGGCCAACAGTGTTTTCATATGCATCCCCCGCGGACGTTCAGCGCTTGAGCGCCGCCAGCCGGTCTTTCCGCAGCTTCGCGCCGACGCCGACGTTCCGATCCGCCACCTCGCCGATGGTGTACTCGACCGAGCTGCCGAGGACGATCGCGATCTCCGACGGCGTGAGCGCGTAGTCCTGCTCGAGCCACTGGCTCAGGCCGCCGGTGGCCGCGCGCAAGCCGTCCTCGAGCGTCCCGCCGAGGCCGACCGTCATGATGTGCGTGGCCGAGTCGACCCGCGGCGTCGCGATCGATCTCGCGCGAACGACGTCGACGGTGAACTCCACCTCCATCGACGTTTCGAGCGCGTTGCCGTTCAATTCGCCGTCGCCCTGCGCCGCGTGGCCGTCGCCCACGTACAGAAGCGCGCCAGGCTGGCCGACCGGCAGGTACACCGTCGTCCCCTCGACGATCTC
>QHWK01000173.1 GCA_003223775.1 Acidobacteriota bacterium | reverse complement strand
CGCGCCGATCGGGCCGCTCACGCCGTCGGCGGCGGTGGACGGCGCGTCGAACATCACGAGGCCGTCGATCCGGCGGCCGTCGATCTCGACCAACTGCGCGATCGGATCGACGCGCGCAAGCGCGAAAGGCTCCAGCGACGGCGCGGCGCCCGCTGCACGCGTGAGCGCGAGCAGTCGATCGGCAGACGCGCGATCGACGGAAGTGGCCGTGCGATGAAACCCTTCAGCGGAGTAGCCGCGGATGACATCCGACGCGCGCGCGATCGTCTCGTCGAGCCGATCGTCGAGCGCGCCTCGCGCGCGCGCCGGCCGCGCGAGCGTCGCCGCAGCGGCCATTCCGAAGAGCTCTCGTCGGGTCACGCGGATGACTCTACACGCTCTTTGCGTTCTTCGCGGTCTTTGCCTGCTTTGCGCTCGTCGCCGTCGCGACGATGTCGGCGATAGATGCGGACGCGGTGCGTTTCGCGCGCGCAGCGGACGCGGCCGGCGACGGTCCGCACGATTGCCATGCGGCGCGTCACCACCCGTCTGGCGGCGTCGAACGTCGCCTGGGACGCGAGCGCCCAGCCAGGACCCGCGAACGATTTGGCCGCGTACGTCCGCTTCGCCGCCGACTCCATGAAGTCGAACACGAGGACGCCGCCGGGCCTGAGAGCGGCGCGCGCGCGGCGAAAGAATCGCGCGACCGCCGGCAGGCCGCCGCCGACGTAAGTGACGACCTCGCCGATCGCCGTCACCGCGTCGCACGGCGGCAGCGCCGCGCGATCGATCGAGGCGACGCGGAAGCGCGCGTGCGGCGCCCGCGCGCGCGCCAGCCGGATCATCGCCCTCGACGCGTCGATGCCGACGACGTCGTAGCCGCGCTGGACGAAGTGCTGCGCGGCGATGCCGCTGCCGCAGCCGACGTCCACGACCAGCCCGGCGCGAATGCCGCGTGCCCGCAGCAGCCGCACGATCTCCGGCGCCGCCGAGCGCGCGAGGCCGCCGAAGCCGGCGTCGTGCACGGCCGCCAGATCTTCGAAGTACACGCGGCGATATTATCGAGTCGTGACGCTGGATCCGACGTGGCTCTTCGTGTCGCTCTTTCCGAGCGGCGTCGGATTCGTGCTGTTCGTCTATGGGAAAAAGCAGCAGCGGTGGACGCTGCTGGGGTTCGGAGTCGCCTTCATGGTCTACCCGTATTTTACGCAGAGCATCGCGGCGCTGATCGCCGTCGGGGCCGGCCTCGGCGTCGCGCTCTGGGCCGCGATCAAAGCCGGGTGGTGAGGGGCATCGCCGGCGCCGCGCTCACGGCACTAATCGGCCAGGGAGATCGTATCCAATCGGAGACGGCGCGCTGCGCGACGGCACAGAGTCCGCCTCTGTGCGAATGATCGAAGGCTTTGTCACAGACGCGGGGCGGTCCCGCGCTTGCTTCTCCGCCGGCCGAGGTGCTCCGATGATCATGCGCGTCACTCTCGCCGTGCTGCTGTTCACCGCCGTTCAGAAAAACCCCGATGAGATCGTCGCGCCGCAGCCCGAGCGCGGCCTCGGCATCTGCGCGCCCTTTGGATGCGACGTCCGCATCCAGCAAGTGTTCGACAACACGAATTTCCCGGCGCGGATGCGTCTCGAAGCCATCGACCTTTTCAACAACCAGCCGAATTCGGCAGAGGGGTTCATCGAGCCGGCCAGTTACAGCGTCTACCTGTCCACCACGAGCGTCTCGTCAGCGTCGGCGACCGCCGACTTCGACGCGAACGTCGGGCCCGACCCGCTGAAGGTGGCCGCCTTCACTATTGCGGATTTCAGCACCTCGTTCACCGGCACCTATCGGATTCCGTTTGCGAAATGGTTCAACTACATCCCGCGATCGAACGGCAACCTGCTGCTCGAGATCCGCAAGGACAGGACGGGCGATTTCGGCGATGGTCCGATCTACGTCGACGGCAGCATCCATGCGCCCGGCGTGACGCAGATCACCGACGAGCAGGGTGTCCAGAGGGGCGTCGCCTTCACGGTCGGGTTCGTCGGGCGCGTCCTCGGACCGTTCAAACACGCCTGGGTGATCCCGTTTGTCGAGCGGCCCGCGGTGGCGATGAACTGAGCGCGGCTCTCCCGCTTCCGGTCAGCGCAGCAGCATCCACGCCGCCGTCGACGCCGCCTTCTCGTCGGCGCGCCACGGTCCGCCGACTTCGCGGCCGAACCGCGCGACGACGCTTCTGATCTCGCCGTCGCGCCGCTGCAGGCCGGCGGCGACTCTCTTCGGGAGATCCTTTTCGACGATGACGTCGCACGCCACGCCGCGCGACTCGAGCGCCTCGCGGAGCACTTCGCGAAAGAGCTGCCCCTCGCTGGCGTGCGCGCGGATATGCGGGTTGCCGACGCGCGACGGATCGATCACGCTGCCGACGACGAGCGCCGCGCGGCAGCGCTCGCGCGCGAGCGCCTCGTCCTCGAGCAGCGCGGCGACCGCGCGCTCCGCGCACGCCTTCACGACGCGCACGCGCGCGTCGAGCGCCTGCGGGTCGGTTTCGTGCGTGAACAAATCGCGGTGGAACGGCTGCCGCGTGCCGGCGTCGTTCGGATCGCTGAGCTCCACGATGCGCCGCGCGACGGCCGACGGCGCCGACGCCGGGCCGCGCACGGCCACGGCGACGGCGTAGCCCGACTTCACGCGAAAGCCGACCGCGATCACGCCATCAGCTCGTTGACGTCGTTGAACGTCATCGCCTTCGTCGTGAACGACGAGTACGTGCCGGTGGTCTTCAGCTCGCGCGCGACGTCGCGGACGAGGGCGAGCGCCGCGCGCATCGGGCCGGAGCCGACGCTCACGCGCGCCACGCCGAGCGCCTCGAGCGCCGCGATCGGCGGCGTGCCCTCCACGGCGAGCACGTTCATCGGCCCGCCGATGCCGCGCACCAGCGCGCCGATCGTCTCCGAGTCGCGGACGCCGGGCACGAACACGCAGTCGGCGCCGGCCGCGAGGAACGCCTTGCCGCGCTCGATCGCGACGGCGGCGCGCGAGTCGGCCGGCCCCATCGCGCGGAGGAAGACGTCGGTCCGCGCGTTGATCACGAGCCGCACGCCGGCCTTGGTCGCCGCCTTGACGATCGCGCGAATCTTGTCCACCTGCAGCGCGAGCGGCTCGAGGTCCGCGGCGCCCGGCACGATGTCCTCGAGGTTGATGCCGACGGCGCCCGCGGCGATCACGCGCAGCACGTTGTCGGCGACGGCGTCGGGCGAAGTGGCGTACGCGTGCTCGATGTCGGCCGTCACCGGGACGCTCACCGCGCGCGCGATGCGCGCGACGGCCTCGAACATCTCACGGGCGGGCACCGCGCCGCCGTCGGGGTAGCCGAGCGACGCCGCGACGCCGGCGCTCGTCGTCGCAACGGCGGGGAATCCCTCGGCTTCGAACAGCCGCGCGCTCGCGGCATCCCATGCGTTGGGCAGAACGAGAATCGGCGGCGTGCGATGGAGGGCGCGAAGCCGCTCGGCGAGGTCGGGCATACGGGACAGTATACCGATGGGGTCCGACGGACCCCACTCCGACCCCCCGGCTACTCGGCGCGGAGGGCGAAGACCGGATCGACGCGGGTGGCGCGGCGCGCCGGGACGAAGCACGCGACCGACGCGACAGCGAACAGCAGCAGCGGCACCGCGATGAACGTGGCCGGGTCGGCGGCGCCGACGCCGTACAACTGCGACGCGATCAGCCTGACGGCCGCGAGCGAGGCGGCCAGGCCGGCGACGGTTCCGACCGCCGCCATGCCCAGGCCCTCGCGCAGCACCATCGCGAGCACGTCGCGCGGCGTCGCGCCGAGCGCGAGGCGGACGCCGATCTCGTGCGTCCGCTCCGTGACCGCGTACCCGACGATGCCGTAGATGCCGACCGCCGCGAGCGACGCCGCAAGCGCCGCGAACAGCGCGAGCAGCGCCGTGCTGAATCGCCGCGCCGCGAGCGATCGCTCGATGCGATCCGTCATCGGACGGAGGTCCGAGATCGGCTGCTGCGAATCGAGCCGCGCGATCTCGCGGCGCACGACGCCCCCCGCCGCGAGCGGCTCGCCGTCGGTCCGCACCACGAAGTACATCGGACGGACGGTCCAGTTCGCGAAGAGCGGCTGGCGGTACGGCACGTAGAGCTCGGGCCGATCCGGCGCGTCGAGGCCGCGATGCTTGATGTCGCCGGCGACGCCGACGATCTCGTACCACACGGGCGAATCCTTCTCGAACGACACGCGCTTGCCGACGGCGTTCTTTCCCGCGAAGTGCTTGCGCGCGAACGCCTCGCTGACGACCGCCGCGCGCGGCGCCGCCAGCCCGTCGCGCGCGGTAAACTCGCGGCCGCGCACGATCGGGATGCCCATCACGCCGAAGTAGCCGTCGCTGACGATGCGGAGCTGCTCCTCGGTCGCCTGATCGGCGCGCGTCTCGGTGCGTCCTTCGATGCGGAACGACCGGCTGCCGCCGACGCCGCTGAACGGCATCGCGTTGACGGCGGCGACGCCGCGCACGCCCGGCGCGGCGCGCAGCCGCGCCGTCAAATCCGCGAAGAAGCGATCGCCCTGCTCGAACGTCGTGTAGCGCGACTCGGGCAGCGACAGCCGCAGCGTGAGCAGCCGCTCGGGATCGAATCCGGGCCGCACCTCCTGCAGGCGCGCGAGGCTACGAACCAGGAGCGCCGCGGCAACCAGCAGCACCAGCGACAGGGCGACCTCGGCGGCGACGAACACGCGGCCCGTGCGGCCGTGCGCCGACGCGGTGCGCCCACCCTCTTTCAGCGCGTCGTTGAGCGCGCCGCGCGACATCTTCGCCGCCGGCACGAGGCCAAACAGCAGCCCCGTTGCGATCGACACGACGCTCGTGAATGCGACGGCGCGCGCGTCGAGCGTCACTTCATGCAGCCGCGGGATGCTGTCGGGCGCCGCGGCCACGAGCAGCGGCACGCCCCACGCGGCGAGCACGAGGCCGATCGCGCCGCCGCCGGCCGCGAGGAGCACGCTTTCGGTGAGCAGCTGGCGCATCAGCCGGCCGCGGCTCGCGCCGAGCGCCGTTCTGAGCGCGATCTCCTTGCGCCGCGACGCGCCGCGCGCGAGCAGCAGGTTGGCGACGTTCGCGCAGGCGGTGAGCAGCACGACGCCGACGGCGGCGAGCAGCACGAACAGCGCGCGGCTCGTGCCGCCGACGATCTCGTCCTGCAGCCGCCGCACGACGGTCGTGAAGCCGTACCGGTAGTTGTTCGGGAAGCGCGCGCCGAACGTGCTCGCGACCGCGTCGAGGTCCGCGCGCGCCTGCGCCGGCGGGACGCCGCGCTTCATCCTGCCGACGAGCGTGAACCCGTGCGAGCCGCGGTTGTCAGCGCTGAGCGCGTCGGCGTCGACGAGCACCGGCTTCCAGATCTCCGTCGTCTCGTCGGGGAAGGCGAAGCCAGGCGGCATCACGCCGACGATGTCGACCGGGCGACCGTCGAGCGCGATCGTCTGTGCCACGATCGCGGGATCGCCCGCGAAGCGCCGCGTCCACAACGCGTGGCTGAGAATCGCGACGTCGTTGCGCCCGGCCTGCTCCTCTTCCGCGAGGAACGTGCGGCCGATCGCCGCGCGCACGCCGAGCGCCGTGAACAAACTGGCTGTCGCGATCGCGCCGTCGACGCGCTCCGGCTCGCCGCGGCCGGTGAGATTGAAGCCCAGCGTGTCGTACGCCGCGATCTCGTCGAACGCGCGGCTGCGATCGCGGTAGTCGACGTATTCGCCGGCCGACGCCGGAATCTCCTCGACGCCGGGACGATGCAGGTTGCCCCGGACGATCACGAGGCGATCGGCGTCCGGAAAGGGCAGCGGCCGCAGCACGACCGCGTTGACGACGGAGAAGATGGCGGCGTTCGCGCCGATGCCGAGCGCGAGCGTCGTGAGGACGACGATCGTGAAGCCGGTCGTCCGGCGCAGCGTGCGGAGCGCGAATCTGACGTCGCCGCCGACGCCGTCGAGCCGCGCGGCCCGCGGCGTCCAGCCGCGAATCTCCTCGCGCACGATCCCGCGCGCCTCCTCGTCGCTCGCGCCGGAGGCGACGAGCTCGCGATAGCGATCCTCGAGATGCTGCTCGATTTCCTCGTCGATGTCGTATCCGGTGTCGTGTTTCCACGTCATCGCCGCGCCCTACTCCGCGCGCAGCGCGAGCATCGGATCGACGCGCGCGGCGCGCCGCCCCGGCAGATAGCTCGCGGCGAACGCGACCGCTGCGACGAGCGCCGCGATGGCGGCGAACGTCGCCGGATCGTGCGGCGAGACGCCGTAGAGCAGCGCGCCGAGCAGCCGCGCGATCGCCCACGCGCCGAACAGGCCGATGGCGATGCCCGCTGCCGCCAGCGCCATTCCGTGACCGACGATGAGCCGCAGGACGTCCGCGCGCGTCGCGCCGAGCGCGAGGCGGATGCCGATCTCCTGCGTCCGGCGGCCGACCAGATACGAGAGCACGCCGTAGATGCCGACAGACGCGAGCGCGAGCGCGAGGGCGCCGAACGAGCCGAGCAGCGCCATGTTCAGGCGCGGCTGCTCGATCGCCCGTCCCACGTACTCGTTCATCGTGAGCACGCTGAACACCGGGATCTGCGGATCGACGGTCGAGACCGCGCGGCGGATGGACGCCGCGAGTTGCTGCGGCTCGAGCGGCGTGCGGACGAACAACGTCATGGTCGGGCGGCGGTCGCGGAACCAGATCGGCAGCTGCTCGAGCGGGACGTACACCTCGAGGTTGTCCGGCTCGCGGACGAGCCCGTAATGACGCACGTGCCGGACGACGCCGACGACCTCGCGCCAGACGGGCCGCGCGGCCGCGCTGTGGCCGCCGGTGAACTCGAAGGCGATCCGCTTGCCAATCGGATCGGCGGCGGCAAAGAACTTCCGCGCGAGCGCTTCTTCGACGATCGCCACCGGCGCCGCCGCCGCGTCGTCGTGCGGCGTGAACGCGCGCCCTCGAACGAACACGATCCCCATCGCGCGGAAATACTCCGGCGTCGTCGCCTGGAACAGGCACGCCGTCGCTTCCTCGCTCACGGAGCGCGGAGCCGGCTGCCC
>QHWK01000172.1 GCA_003223775.1 Acidobacteriota bacterium | reverse complement strand
GCGGAAGGTGTCCTGCGCGCCGCGGTTGACGAAGTCGATCGACTCGACCGGATCCTGTCGTCCGTTCTGGACGTCGGTGCTGCTGGCGACCACGCGGCCGGTGCTCTGCTGCACGAGGTAGAGGTCGTAGTTGTTGCTCGAGGCGCCGAACGGATCGTTCCAGCTCAGAAAAATCGCCACCTCGCCGTTCTGCGGCAGCGAGATCACGTTGTAGGGCTGCGGCCCGAGGCCGAGGACGTCGGTCGTATCGGCGGCACGTTGAAACAGATGGAGGCGCCCCGGATTGGCGATGCCGGCGATCGTCGTGCCATCGACGCCGGAGCTCGCGTACGTGCCGATGTAATGCTCGTCCGCATCGTTGCCGCCGCTCGTGAAGTACGCGCGGATCGGAAAGTCCGCGTTGTTCAACGCAGCCGCCGTGTTGCGCGACACGCTGCTCGTCCCGTCGTACGGCTCGCCGAAGAAGCCGATGTCGTCGACGACAACGTCGTTCGACGCGGCGAGAAAATTGACGGCCTGGTTGAACGCGAGATCCGTGTCGAAGTTGGCGAACGACAGCTTCGCGCCCGGCGCGATGTCGTGGACGATCTCCAGGAGCGCCGTCCCTTCCGCGCCGGCGCCCTGAAACGAGCAGGCCGGCGTCGCGGGCGGCAGTCCCTCGAGATCGCCATTCGCCTGAAACGATCGGCCGATGATCCCGCCGGCCGCGCTCGTGAGGACGCCCCTCGCGTTGCGAACGCCGCTCGCGGCCGGCAGATCGCCGGTCGCCATCGGCCCGCCGTCCACGCCAAGGCACTGCGCGGTGCATCCCGCCGCGAAGACGCCCTTCAGGCCGTCGGAGACGACGCCGACGCGCACGCCGGTGCCGTCGAGCCCGAGCTGCTGGCGGACGGCATCGGAATGCAGGATCGCGTCGCCTTCGCTCGTCACGTTGCCGGCGCGGCGGCGGGCGTAGGTCGGCAGCCGAATCGCATCGACGACGGCGAGCTCCGCGACGGTGTTCAGCCGCGACACCGGCAGGCGCGCCTGCACGCGCCGGCGCGCCTCGTCGCGGATCTCGATCGTCACGCCGGCGTCGGTGAGCTGCTTCACCGTCTCGTCGGTCACCGAGGACAGCAGGATGTAGACCTGCACGTTGTCGTTCGCGTCGATGCGGAGGCGGCGGCTGCGCATCGCATCCTGCACCGACTGCGGCAGGGCGTCGGCCGACAAGGCCGTCTGGCCGCCGCCGGAGCCCGAGGAGGCGCGAACGAGGTCGGCGAGAACCGTCGTGAGCTTCGAGCTTTGAGCGCCGGCGTCAACCGCGAGCGAGAGCGCGAACAGGCAAACAAAAAGCGATCGCATAGGAAAGAAGGTCCTATTATGACGTCGAAGCTGTGACAGAAGTATGGCAGCGAGCAGCGAGCGAGGCTCTCAGCCTCGCCAGACGACCCAGAAAGGGGTCGCCCTACGTCTGACCCTTGAAAAGCACTCTAAGACAGCGTCGGACCGAAGAGCAATCCGAGCGTCACCGCGATTCCAATCGCCAGCGTCCACCCGAGCACACACACGCCGATCGCACGTGTCGTGCTCGTGAAATCGAGCGCCTGCCGCACGGCCACGACCATGGCCATCAGCATCCAGATCGCGGTGATCGCGAACGCCGCCACCGACGCGCCCGGCACGATGCCGAAGACGCGCAACATGCCGGGCGCCGCCGAGAAGCCGATCGTTCGCAGCAGCTGGCCGACGTCGGCGCGCGTCTGGGGCTCGGGCATCAGCCGCGTCCCGATTTCATAGGTCACGAGCGCCCATGCCGCCCACGCGATCAGCGCCACCGCGCTGATGAAGACAATGCTGGCGAGCGAGCCGCCCCCCAGGCCTCGCGAGCCGATGCCGGCGCCCAGGCTCGACAACACGACGACGATCAGCGCCTGCGTCGTCGCGCTGCTGTCGGCCTCCACTTCCTCGTAAATCACCGGATCGAGCGCCATCGCGCCGATGAGCCGCATGGGAAACGCCGTTGCCTGGGCGGTTGAAGCCATCGCTCAAGTCTATGCAAGGCGGCTGCTGAGTGCCAGACCGCCGAGCCGGCGGCCTCACCTCGACAGCATTACTGCGACTCGAGCAGCGTCCGCTTGTACAGCCCGGCGAGACGATCGAGATACGCGTCGAGACCGGCTGCCAGGGATGTCGGTTTGTCGCCGACGAAACAGCGCGGGCACCAGACGGCAACCTGACTGAGGTCGAAGATCGACGCAGGCAGCCGCTGATAACCAGGGTTGAGTCGCGATTTCGCGCCGTACTCCTGAATCGGGCGGTCGTCAGTGGCTGGCGCCCGGCCGCGCGTCGCCGCATCGAGCGTCTTCGGCGATGCGACGAAGGTGCCAACGATCTCGGTAATCGTGCCGAGACCGACTCGCTCCAGGTCGGCGCGAACGGCAGGGGCGTTCGCGAGCGCGTTTGCCGCGCGCTCCGGGTCGAACTCGATCCGCGAACGCGTGGTTCCAACGAGCAGCAGCTCCTGATTCGAGCCGGACAACAACACGGCTTGCGGAAAGACGTCGATGAACGCGCGGATCATCGCGAGCGTCGTGGACGGCGGCACCTGGTAGGCAGGGAGCCACTGGCTGATGTAGCCGTCGGGCTCGAGACGCGCGCGCGCGAGACGATAGAACTCCTTCGAATACAACGCGCCGACCCCGGCCTGCGCGATGGGCGGCGGTTCGAGCGCGATCAGATCGTAGGCGCCGCCCGTCTGCATGCGCAGGTGTTGACGCCCGTCGTTGACGTACACGACGACGCGCGGATCGTTCAGCGCGCCGTGGTTGGAGTCCTCGAAGAACCGCGCGTGCTCGAGGATTTGCCTCGACAGATCGGCGATCTCGACGCGCCGAATCGTGGGGTGGAGCGTGATCGCGTGCGTCGTGTTGCCCACGCCGAAACCGATCACGAGCGCTGTCTCCGGCCGATCCATCGACAAGAGCGGAATGTGCGCGAGGGCGCGCATATACCTGCGGGCCGGCAGCGTCGTCGAGGACATCGGGTGGCCGTTGGTCAGCAGCAGCCGACCCTGGTGGTCGCCGAGATCCACCACGGACACGACCTCGTTGACGCCCTCGACGAGCGACAGCCGCCGCTCGTCCTTCCCCGGCGGCATCTGCGCGCGCGTGATCACGAACTCGGGCGGCAACAGGAGCCAGAACGCGATTGCGGTCCCGCTGACGAGCGTCGCTGCAGCGGCGGCCGCGAGCGATGCTCGACCCGCTCCGGCGGTCGCGTCCTCACTCTGCCGCGCGGTGATGAAGAGTGGAACGATCGTCAGGCCGGCGGCGACGATCAGCACGGCGGCGCTTGCCTGGATGCCAAGCACCGGCAACAGCAGGAAGCCGGCGGCCAACGAGCCGCACACGGCACCGAGCGTATTGGAGAAGTAGAGGACGCCCGCGCGGTGGCCCACGCTGCCCTCGGCACGCTGCACGATCGCGTTCGCCATCGGAAACGTCAGCCCCATGATCAGCGCCGGCATGCCGACCTCGAGCAGCATGGGGTTCGCGATCAGCCATAGTTCCCGGATGGCGCGCACCCACTGCCAGGGTTCGTCCGGCGCCCGCGGCATCGCGGCGACATGGGCTTCGGCCGTGAGGAGGTTGCGAACGTCGGTCGTCGCCAATCCGAACACGGTCGCGGCGACGAAGAGTCCTTCTCCGAGCATCAGCCACTGCACCGGTCGCGGGGTGAAGCGATTGAGCCAGCCGCCGACGAGGGCTCCGGCGCCAATCCCGATCAGGATGACCGACAGCAACAGCGAGAAGACCGCGCGGAAACCACCCAGCACCAGCGTGAAATGGCGGAACCACAGAATCTCCATGCCCATCGCCGCGAAGCCTGACAGCGCCAGCGCGAGACTCGTCGAGGCCAACGCCAGCGATGAGACTTCCCGGCCGACGGCGTCGTGCGTGCCGTTCGCCGTCCGGCTCCCTGCGTCGGCGGCGTCCGGCATCGGCCGCGCCGCGAGCAGGAATGCGCCGGCGGCGACGAGCAGGTTGATCAGCACCGCGAGCCACTGCGTCGTCGCGAGACCGACGAGCGGAACCAACGCAAAATCGGTGAGAAACGCGCCGAGGGCGGCGCCGGCGGTATTGACACCGTAGAGCAGCGCGATTCGCCACGCGCCGATCTCGAGATTCAGCCGCACGCAGTAGCGAATCAGCAGCGTCAGCGTGCCGCCCATCAACAGCGTGATCGGCGTCAGCAGGAGCGTCGCGATCGCGACGCGGGCGGCATACGACGACACCGAAAGGTGGTACCAGCCGTTTGCGCCACGGGTGTTCGACGAGGCAAGCGCCGAAATGGCTCCGAGGTGAGGCAGGAACGCAGAAATGGCGAGGCCCATCAAGCCGATCGCCATCTCGACGAGACCGTACCAGCGAATCAGCGACTCGGGACGCGCGGCGTACTGCCGGTCCGCCCAGTTGCCGATGACGTAGCTGCCGATGCCGAGTCCGAGCATGAACACGGCAACCACGAGCGATGCCGAGTACACCGTGTTGCCGAAGATGTTGCCAAAGGTGCGGACCCAGACGACCTGGTAGATCAGCCCGCTCACGCCGGACGCGAAGAAGAGGAGCGAGATAGCCGCCACGATTCACCGCTATCGTAGCGGAGAATCGACGTGGTGCGAGCGCGCGCACGAGCGCCGCGTCAGCCAGGCGCTCAAGCACGTCACGATCGAGTTCGGCGAGGACAGCAACCGCGGAGAGCGCTGACCCGACCGCTCGGCCTCACTTCGACCGCGGACGGCGCGGGCGCTGCTTCGCGGACACCGATCGGATCACCATCTTGCGCCGCTGCTTCGGATTCAGCGGAACGTCCGACGTCGCGATCGCCTGCGCGATCAGCGCGCGGACGGCGGGCTCGTCGAGGACCGACACGTCGGGGACGAGCCTGATGTGCCGAACCTGGTTGCCGCTTGCCCCGGGCATGTGCCTGCGCATCGCCGCCAGGGCGGCCTTCGCCGTCCTGCGAACCTCCGGCGGGGACTTCGCGAGAAATCCGGCGAGCCGCGCCTGAGCGCCCGGCATTTCACCACCCGGCACGTACGGTGCGAAAGCTCTGAGCCGTCCCCTACCGTTTCTACAATTTCAGACGCGCGAGGATCTCCGCCGCGCGCTTCCCTGCCGCTTCCGTCGTCGCGACGCGCGACGGCCACGTGCGCGTATAGCCCTCGCTCGCCCACTTGCGCGTCGCGTCGATCCCCATCTTGCCGCCGTACGCCGGCAGATCCGCCGCATCGTCGAGATCGTCGACGGGACCTTTCGTCATCTGCACGTCGCGCAGCGGGTCGTAATGCGTGCCGACGATCCACGCCACCTGTCCGAGATCGTGCACGTCGACGTCCTTGTCGACGATGACGATCGTCTTGGAGAACATGAGCTGCCCGAGGCCCCAGAAGGCGTTCATGATCTTGCGCGCGTGGCCGGGATACCGCTTGTCGATCGACACCAGCACGAGGTTGTGGAAGATCCCTTCGGCCGGGAAGTGCATGTCCACGATCTCGGGCAGCGACTTCCTGATCATCGGCAGAAAGATGCGCTCGCTCGCAAGCCCGAGATAGTAGTCCTCCATCGGCGGCACGCCGACGACCGTCGTCAGGTACGTCGGACGCTTGCGCCGCGTGACGCACGTGAGATGAAACACCGGGAAGTCGTCGGGCTGCGAGTACAGGCCGGTGTGATCGCCGAACGGCCCCTCGCGCCGGCGCTCGCCCGGCTCGACGTAGCCTTCGAGCACGATATGCGCGCTCGCGGGCACCTCCAGATCGACGGTGACGCACTTGACGAGCTCGATGCGCCGCCGCGACAGGAATCCGCCGAGCAGCAATTCGTCGAGCCCCTCGGGCATCGGCGCCGTCGCGCAGTACGGCAGCACCGGCTCGGCGCCGAGCGCGACGGCGACGTCGAGCCGCCGGCCGAGCCGCTCGGCGACGCGGTAGTGCTGCGCGCCGCCCTTGTGGCGCTGCCAGTGCATGCCCGTCGAGCGGCCGTCGTACACCTGCATGCGGTAGGTGCCGATGTTGCGCACGGCTGTCTCGGGATCCTTCGTGAAGACGAGCGGGAACGTGATGTACTTCCCGCCGTCCTCGGGCCAGCATTTCAGGATCGGCAGCGCGTCGAGTGTGCCGTTCCGGTCGACGATCTCGTGGCACGGCGCGTCGTTCACCGTCTTCGGCATGAGATCGCGCAGCCGGCCGACCATCGGCAGCATCTTGATCGCGTCCATGATGCCGGCCGGCATCTGCGGCGTCATCAGCTCGTCGATCTCTTTCGCGAGATTGTCGAGCGTCTGCACGCCGAGCGCGAGGCACATGCGCTCGTACGATCCGTAAAGGTTCGACGCGACCGGAATGTCGAAGCCGGTCGGCTTCTCGAACAGGAGCGCCGGCCCTCCCTTCGGCGACTTGCAGGCGCGATCGGTGACCGCGGCGATCTCGAGGTCGGGGCTCACCGGCTCCGCGACGCGCGCGAGCAGCCTGCGCCGATCGAGGTCGGCGAGAAAATC
>QHWK01000171.1 GCA_003223775.1 Acidobacteriota bacterium | reverse complement strand
ACGCGTCGTGCTCGTTCTGCGGGTCGTAGAGTGCGATGGGGCCAGGCGGGGAGGCGGACATGGCGCGTCAGTTATCGCAGACCGCGACTCAGAAACAAAATACAATGATCGGATTGGATTCATGCGTTATGGGAATGGGTTGCCCCGGGCGGCCGTGGCTGAACAACGCCGTCTCCGCAATCGTCTACATCGGTTTCAGGGGTGGAGGAAACCGTGACTGAACCCGCTCGCACGTACGGCTGGGTGTGGCTGGAGCGGTTGTGGCAGGACGTGCGGTACGGGTGCCGCATGCTGGCCGCCAGCCCCGCGTTCGCGCTCATCGCCGTGCTGTCGCTCGCGATCGGCGTCGGCGCCAACTGCGCCATCTTCAGCTTCGCCGATGCGCTGCTGCTGCGCCCGCTGCCCGTCGCGCGTCCCGGCGAGATCTTCACCGTCGGTTCGACGATGTCGATCGAGGCATTCGGCGCCAGCTCGCTGAGAACGTCGTACCGCGATTACGTGGACATCCGCGATCGCAGCAAATCCTTCGAGGGGCTGGCCGCCTTCGCCTACCTCACCGCCGGGTTCGCGGTCGATCCCAAGAGCTCACCCAAGCTGAAGCTGGGCATGCTCGCCAGCGGCAATCTCTTTCCGCTGATGGGCGTCGAGCCGACGATCGGACGCGGCTTCAGGCCCGACGAAGATCAAGTGCCCGGACGCGACGCCGTCGTCGTGCTCGGCCGCCGCTTGTGGGAGGAGGAGCTGGGATCGGATCCGGGCGTGCTCGGCCGCCGCGTGCGGATCAACGGCAACGATCTCACCGTCATCGGCGTCGCGCCAGCCGACTTCACGGGCCTCGACCCGGTCGTACGGTCGGATTTCTTCGTGCCGCTGATGATGTCGCCGCGTCTCATCAGCGATCCGAAGACCGGTTCGCTCGAGGCGCGCGACGCGCGGAACCTGAGCGTCAAGGGACGCCTTCGCCGCGGCGTCACCCAGGCGGCCACGCAGGCCGAGCTGACGACGATCGGCGCCGATCTGGAGCGCGCGTATCCCGACACGAACAAGAACCGGCGGCTCGCAGTAAAAACGGAACTGCAGGCGCGGATGGCGTCGGATCCGCCGGATGCGACGTTGATCGCGATGCTGTCGACGCTGGCGCTCGCGGTGCTCTTCGTCGCGTGCGCGAACGTCGCGGGACTCCTCACCAGCCGCGCACCCGCGCGCGCGAGGGAGATGGCGCTGCGTCTGGCCATCGGCGCCGGCCGCGGGCGCCTCGTGCGGCAGCTCGTCACCGAGAGCCTGCTCGTCGCGACCGCCGGCGGCGTCGCAGGGCTCGGCGTCGGGTACGCCGGCATGAGGCTCTTCCGGCAGATTGAGATTCCGACGGATCTTCCGATCGCGCTCGCCTTCCAGATGGATCGGCGCGCGCTGGCGTTCAGCCTCGTCGCCGCGGTCGCGAGCGCCGTGCTCTTCGGCCTCGTGCCCGCGATTCAGGCGACGCGCACGGACCTCACGGCCGTGATGAAGGCGAGCGATTCGGTCGCCGAGGGCCGCCGGCGGCGGTGGGGACGCGCGGTGCTCGTCGGCGGTCAGGTCGCCGTCTCCGTCGTGCTGCTCGTGATCGCGCTGTTCATGTACCGCGGGTTCCTGCACCAGTTGGCGAGCGGTCCCGGGTATCGCACCGATCACCTGCTGATGATGAGCTTCGATACCAGCCTCGTGCGGTACAGCGACGCACAGTCGAAGCAGTTCTTCGAGCAGGTCGCCGAGCGTGCGCGCGCTGTTCCGGGCGTGAAGTCCGTCTCGATGGCGACTGCGATCCCGATGGCCAACGACGTGCGCGCCGTCACCGTCGTGCCGGAAGGATTTCAATTTCCGGTCGGCAAGGACAACGCGACCGTCGTCTCGTCGAGCATCGACGAGCACTACTTCGACGCGATGGGGCTCACGATTCTCGCGGGCCGCAACTTCCGCCGCGACGATGCGGCCGGCGCGCCGCGGGTCGCGATCGTGAACGAGAAGTTCGCGCAGCATTACTGGCCGAACCAGAATCCGATCGGCAAACGGTTTCGCGAGGTCGATCGGGACAACCCGTGGGTGCAGGTGGTGGGCCTCGCGAAGACCAGCAAGTACATCTTCATCGCCGAGCCGCCGACCGAATTCGTGTACCTGCCGTACCGGCAGAAGAAACCGGATCAGATGGTCCTGCTCGCGGAATCGTCGGAGGTCGATCCGGCGAGCCTCGCCGCGCCGCTGCGCGACGTGGTGCGCAGCCTCGATCCGAACCTGCCGATCTACAACGTGCGCACGATGGAAACTCTGTATCGAATGCGCGCGATTCGCGTGTTCAACGTGCTCATCACCACGGTGGCGTCGATGGGCGTGATGGGACTCGGCCTCGCGATCGTCGGCCTGTACGGATTGGTTGCGTACGCAGTCAGCCGTCGCACGCGGGAGATCGGCATCCGCATGGCGATTGGCGCAGACCGCGCCGTGGTCCTGCGGATGGTCCTGCGGCAGGGTCTGGTGCTGGCGGTGGTCGGGTTGATCGTCGGCCTGGCCGCCAGCGTCGGCGCGGGTCGGGTGCTGCGTGCGGCGTTTCCATCCGGCAACGACGACCGCGACCCGATGGCGATGCTCATCGTCATCCCGATCGTGCTGGCCGTGACGTTCCTCGCCGCGTATCTGCCCGCGCGCCGTGCGTCGCGCGTGAACCCCGTGCAGGCGCTGAGGTACGAGTAGCGACGGAACCAACTTCGTGGTTCCCGCGCGAACGATTCCGTTGACGGACGCGGTCCGCAGTGATACATCGAGAGCCGTTCGCAACGCACCCCATTTGGAGGTCCGTATGCGCCGGAGCGTTTTTGCACGAACGACACTCGCCGGCTTCCTCGTCGCCATGTCGCTTCCGCTCACGGCATCCGCGCAGAGCGCGATCACCGGCCTCGTCAGGGACACGAGCGGCGGCGTCCTGCCGGGCGTGGCGGTCGAAGCCTCGAGCGCCGCGCTGATCGAGAAGGCGCGCACCGTGTACACCGACGCGCAGGGGCGCTACACGATCGTCGATCTACGTCCTGGCGTGTACAAAGTGACCTTCACGCTCCAGGGCTTCAGCTCGCTCGTGCAGGATCGCGTGGAGCTCCCGTCGGACTTCACCGCGACGATCAACGGCGAGCTGCGGGTCGGCGCCGTCGAGGAATCGGTCACGGTGTCGGGCGACGCGCCGATCGTCGATGTGCAGAACGCGCAGCGGACGACGGTGCTCACGCGCCAATTGCTCGACGCGGTGCCGGTGCCGCGCATGTATCAGGCCGAGGGCGCGCTCGCGGTGGGCACGAGAGTCAGCGATCAGAACGTCGGCGGCGCGCGCTCCGCGGTCAACCCGCGGCTGACGGCGCACATGAGCGTCACGAAGGACACGACGATCGACGTCGACGGCATGAAGATGAACACGCTCGTCGGCGGCGGCGACAGCCACCCGGATCACAACGACGCGATGAGCCAGGAGATCACCGTGCAGACCGCGGCGCTCGGCGCGGAGGTCTCGGCCGGCGGCCCGCATCTCAACCTCATCCCGCGCGAGGGCGGCAACACGATCACCGGCGCCACCTACGTCGGCTACACGGGCCATTCGTTCCAGAGCGACAACCTCACGCAGGATCTGATCAGCCGCGGCCTCCGGACGCCGGACGCCGTGGACAAGATCTTCGACGTGAACCTCTCGCTCGGCGGCCCGATAAAGAAGGATCGCCTCTGGTTCTTCGCGTCGCACCGCAACGTCGGCAACGACAACATCGTCGCGAACAGCTTCTATCCCGACGGCAGCCCCGGCATCTACGATCAGCGCGTGCGCAACTACACGCTGCGCCTGACGTGGCAGGTGAACGGGAACAACAAGCTGACGGCGTACGACGACTACCAGACGAAGTACGTCGGGCACCTGTTCACGTCGGGACAGGACGTGCTGCTCGCGGCGGCGCGGCGTCCCCCGGTTCTGAAGTACACCGACGCGATCAAGTGGACGTCGACGCCGACCAACAAGCTCGTCTTCGACGTCGGCTTCGGGACGAGCGTCAACGCGTACCGCGAAGGCTATCAGCCCGGCATCCTGCGCACGCCGTTCACGCCGGAGTGGGTCGCCAACGCGTCGCGCGTCGACATCGTGCGCGCGACGACGGACCTCGCGGCGCCGCCGGAGCTCGGCACCTACAACTTCCGCTACATGCTGGTGTCGACGCTCGCGTACGTGACCGGCTCCCACGCGTTGAAGGCCGGCGTGCAGTGGCACATCGGCCAGAACTGGATCAACCGCGACGCGAACGGCGATCTCACGGTCCGCTTCCGCGACGGCGTGCCGGACTCGGTGATCGTCTACAACACGCCAACGCGGCTCTACGATCTGATGAACGCGGACCTCGGCGTGTACATCCAGGACTCGTGGACGCTGAAGCGGCTCACGATCAACCCGGGCCTGCGCTGGGAGTACTTCAACTCCGCGATCCAGGCGAAGGCCGTGGAGGCGGGGCGCTTCGTGCCGGCGCGCTCGTTCGGCGAGACGCCCGACGTGCCGAACTGGAACAACATCGCGCCGCGCTTCAGCATGGTGTACGACCTGACGGGCGACGCGAAGACGGCGCTCAAGGGCAGCATCAACAAGTACAACCGGAGCTACACGACCGACTACGCCAACCGCTACGATCCGCTCGCGCTGCAGAGCGACACGCGCAACTGGTCCGACTGCGACTTCAACCCCGGCACCTCCACCTGCTCCGGCCGATTGCTGCCAACCAACGGCGACGGCATCGCGCAGGACAACGAGATCGGGCCGAGCAACAACCGGAACCTCGGCGTGCTGGCGACGCGGCGGGCCGATCCGAATATCAAGCGGCCGTACGACATCGAGTACAGCCTCGCCGTCACGCGCCAGGTGCTGCGCGGCGTCTCCGTGACGGGCGCGTGGTACCGGCGCGAGACCTACGACCTGGAGCAGCAGGTCAACACGCTCGTCACGGCGAACGACTTCGCGCCGTTCACCGCAGCGAACCCGCTCGGCACCGGCGAAGCGATCACGATCTACAACCTCAATCGCGCCAGGCAGGGGCAGGTCGATCTCTTCGACACGACGGCGGCCGACCGCTCGAGGGCGCGCGTCAGCTACAACGGCCTCGAGGCGAGCTTCGCCGCGCGGCTCCCGCGCGGCGCGAACCTGTTCGGCGGATGGTCGGCCGATCGGCTGATCACCGTGTCGTGCGCCAGCTTCGATCCGAACACGTTCCGCTACTGCGATCAGAGCCAGTACGCCATCCCGTTCCGATCCGATTTCAAGCTGACGGGCAGCGTGCCGATCGTGCAGGGGGTGCAGGTGGGAATCGCGCTGCAAAGCTACGCGGGGCAGCCGCTCGCGGTGAACTGGGCGGTTCCGGCGAATCTCTTCCCGGGCGGCCGTACGCAGGCGGTGACGGTGAACCTGATTCCGCCGGGCTCGCAGTATCTCGATCGCTGGAACGAGCTCGATCTGAGCTTCAGGAAGACGTTCGCGATCGGCCGCTACCGCGTCGACGGCGCGCTCGACATGTTCAACGCGCTCAACAGCAACGTCGTGCTCTCGCAGAACCAGAACTTCGGATCGACGCTCGGGCAGCCGCAGGCGGTGCTCCAGGGACGGCTGCTGCGGCTGTCGACGCAGTTGAAGTTCTAAAACGAGACGAGGACGCAGAGGACGCAGAGGCCGCGGAGCGCACAGACGGCGCGAAGGCTGCCTTCGCGTCTCCGCGGCCTCTGCCTACTCAGCGTTCTTATGAGCCACGATTTCCGCTACGAGATCCTCGACGAGGTCGGGCATCGGCCGTGGCCGATGCCCGCTGGGCCGTGGATCATGACGCAGACGTGGCACGACCTGTTGTTCGCGCACTGGCCGGTCGATCGGCGTGAGCTTCGGACGCGCGCGCCCGGGTTGGAGCTCGACGTCTTCGACGGCCAGGCATGGCTCGGCATCGTCGCCTTCGAGATGACCAACGTCGCGCCGCGGCGCTCGCCGGCGCTGCCGTGGATCTCGGCGTTCCCCGAAATCAACGTCCGCACCTATGTGCGCGTGCACGACAAGCCGGGCGTGTACTTCTTCAGTCTCGACGCGGGGAATCCGATGGCGGTCTGGTTCGCGCGCGCGTTCTTTCACCTGCCGTACTACTCGGCGGCGATCGAGGTCCGCCGCAGCGCTGACGGCGCGATCGACTATCACAGCCGCCGCGGCGGCGGCGGCGCAGAGTTTCACGCGCGGTACGCTGCCGCCGGCGACGCCGCTCCGCCGGCGGCGGGATCGCTCGAGCATTTCCTCACCGAGCGATACTGTCTCTTCACCGTCGATCGCGCGAACCGGTTGT
>QHWK01000872.1 GCA_003223775.1 Acidobacteriota bacterium | reverse complement strand
CCCGTGCATGAGCAACGCGCATGCCGGGCTATCATCACCGCGGAGGAAACGAGGCCAATGACGCGTGCGAAGGTGATCAGTGCGGCGGCGTCGCTCGTCGCCGCCGTGTGGCTCAGCACGGCGTTGGCGCAGACGCCCGCACTGCCGCGCTTCGAGCTGGACGAGGCGACGATCGCCGATCTGCAGCAGCGCATGCAGGCCGGACGCGCCAGCGCGCGGTCGATCGCCGAGCAATACATCGCCCGGATCGAGGCCGTCGATCGCAGCGGGCCGTCTTTGCACAGCGTGATCGAGGTGAACCCCGACGCGCTCGCAATCGCCGACCAGCTCGATGCCGAGCGGCGCGCCGGCCGCGTGCGCGGCCCGCTGCACGGCATTCCGATCCTCGTCAAGGACAACATCGCGACAGCCGACAAAATGATGACGACCGCCGGATCGCTGGCGCTCGCGGGCGTCAAGCCGCCGGCACGCGGCGGCCAGACGAAGAACCCGTACGCGCTCGACCGCAACCCGTCGGGATCGAGCTCGGGATCCGGCGCGGCGGTCGCGGCGAACCTCGCGGCCGCGGCCATCGGCACCGAAACCGACGGCTCGATCGTATCGCCCTCGACGAGCAGCGGCCTGGTCGGCATCAAGCCGACGCTCGGCCTCGTGAGCCGCGCCGGCATCGTGCCGATCGCGCACAGCCAGGACACGGCCGGCCCGATGGCGCGCACCGTCGCCGACGCCGCCGCGCTCCTGTCGGCGATTGCCGGCGCCGATCCGGCCGATGCGGCGACCACCGCGCGCCGCGGCGGCGAGGCCAGCGGCGCGGCGGATTACTCGCACGCGCTCGACGCAAACGGCCTTCGAGGCGCGCGCATCGGCGTCGTGCGCAACAAGCTGTTCGGGTACAGCGCGGCCGCCGATCGAATCGCGGAAGCCGCGATCGCCGACATGAAGAAGCTGGGCGCCGTGATCGTCGATCCGGCGAACATCCCGACGCTCGGGAAGTTCGGCGATTCGGAGTTCGAGGTGCTGCTCTACGAGTTCAAGGCCGATCTGACCAGGTACCTGACGGCGCTCGGCCCCGCCTCGCCGGTGCACTCGCTGGCGGACGTAATCGCGTTCAACGACGCGCACGCGCGCGAGGAGATGCCGTACTTCGGCCAGGAAATCATGACGATGGCCGACAAGAAAGGGCCGCTGACGACGGCGGTGTACCGCGCCGCGCTCGCCAGGAACCGCCGCCTCACGCGCGAGCTCGGGATCGATCTCGTGATGACGCGCCACCGCCTCGACGCGCTCGTGGCGCCGACGGGCGCGCCGGCGTGGCTCACCGATCTCGTTCTCGGCGACAGCTCGCTCGCGAGCTCCGACGCGCCGTCGACGGTCACGTCGGTTGCCGGCTATCCGCACATCACCGTCCCGGCGGGGCTTTTCCGCGGGCTGCCGGTCGGCATCTCGTTCTTCGGCCGCGCGTGGAGCGAGCCGACGTTGATCAAGCTCGCGTACGCCTACGAGCAGGCGACGAGACATCGCCGGCCGCCGGCCTTTCCGCCGTCCGCGGACATCTCGGCGCGGTGACCGAATAAGAACGCCTTTGCGCTTCGCGGCCTTTGCCCCCTCAGCGTTCTTTCCCCCCGCCCATCTCGTGATCGGTGTCCTATTTCGACGCCGGACGGCGGATTGACGAAGCGTGCAACGGCGCGAATCGAACGCGCGGGAGAGTCACCCGATCGGCTGGCACCGCCGTTGCCCCTGGAGGGCGGCGGAGGTCGAGCATGCTGATGTTCAAACGCTCGCAGCTGTACGTCGGATTCGCTCTGGCCGCGCTGGCAGAAATCATCATCCGCGCGGCCGCGGCCGTGCGCTGAGGCGCGCTAGATTGCGCTCTGCCAGAGGGCTCGGCCCACGAAAAAGGGGCCGAGCCGCTCGAGATAGAGCGCGGTCTGCTGTGTCTTCCGCATCGTCTGCACGATGGCGCTGAGCGGATAGAGTTCCTTCCCGGTCAACCCCACCACGAAATCGTTGTCGTCCTTGTCGAGCCCGTGACAGGCGAGGCGGATGTCGTGCGCGAAATCGCCGGCGCCGAACGACATGCCGATCGCGCCGTGCTCGGCGAGGATCACGCGCTGCTCGTCGGACGGCAGCTGCGCGAACTTCCCGCTGCGGCGCAGCGGATACCACACGGCCCATCTCCACAACGGATTGAGCACCGTGCGCTGCGGGCGACGGATTAACACGTCGTCGAGGTCCGGCTCGTACCCGAGCGAATACGTGCGTCCGAGCATCGTGTACTCCGGCTTCTGAACCAGCGCGGAGAAGCCGGGACCGTTCAGCGCCGGGCGCACGCGGTCGAGGAAGAAGTCGGGATCTTCGCTGAAGGTGAGCAGCCCGACGCCGCGCGGATCGTTGACGTCCTCGTAGAGGACGCCGGCAATCTTCGCGCGCGACAGATGATCGGCAAGCGGCGCCGCGTCCGCGCACCCGCCGAAGGCGAGGAATTGCATGAACAGCCGCGCGTTCGATCGCTGCGGCTCGCCGTTCCTCATGCCGCCGCGTTCGCTCAGATCCGGCGGTTCGGGACCGCGTCTCGCTTCAGTGGGCTGCGCCATCCGACGAGTATAATTCGCGGACCGTGTCGATCGAAGCGCCGGCGGCAAACCCATCCTACACGATTCGGCCGGCGACCTTCGCCGACGCCGACGCGCTCGTGCGCCATCGCCTCGGGATGTTCACCGACATGGGCGTGCCATTCGACGCGGCGGCGCTTGCGCCGGCGTTCCGCGCGTGGCTCGCCGAGACGATGCCGGCCGGCGTGTACCGCGCGTGGCTCGTGGACAGCGCGAGCGGCGACATCGCGGCGGGCGCCGGCATCACGGTGGTGCCGTGGCCGCCGGGGCCCCATTACGCCGGGCGCCGCCTCGCCTTCGTCTACAACGTCTACACCGAGGCGGCGCACCGGCGGCGCGGGCTCGCGCGGCGGCTGATGGACGCCATTCACGCATGGTGCCGCGCGAACGGCGTCACGTCGATGGCGCTCAACGCGAGCCGCGACGGGATGCCGCTGTACCGTTCGATGGGCTACGTGGAATCGGCGCGCCCGATGATGTTCCTGCCCCTCGGCCGGTAGGCTTGCCGCCGCACGCTCTCGCGGTATAATCCGTCGGCTCAGGCTATCGAACGAAGGAGACTACGCGAGCATGCCGTTCATCATCACCGACCCCTGTATTGAAACGAAGGATACCGCCTGCGTCGACGTGTGCCCGGTGGACTGTATTCACCCGCGGAAGGACGAAGCCGAATTCGCGCAGGCGACGATGCTGTACATCCATCCCGAGGAGTGCATCGACTGCGGGGCCTGCGTGCCCGCGTGTCCCGTCGCGGCGATTTACGAGAGCCCGGACGCCACTCCCGCGCACCAGAAGGATCTCATCGAGGCCAACGCGATCTATCGCAACGGCGACGCCGACGCGATCGCGCGCGCCGAGGAGATCGTCAAGGCGCACGTCGCGTCGCAGCCCGAGCTGATGGCCATCCCCGGCCCCGAGCGCCAGGCGGCCCACGCTAGGTTCTGACGATCGGATTGCGGAGTGCGGATTGCGGATTGCGGATGATTGTAGATTGACGCTCTAATCCGCAATCCGCCATCCGCAATCCGCAATCAATCCGCACTCCGCAGTCCGCAATCCGCATTGAAGTTCTCGACCTGGAACGTCAACGGCATCCGGGCGCGGCAGGCGCAGGTCCAGGAGTGGATCGCGCGCGAGCGCCCGGACGTCGTCTGCCTGCAGGAAATCAAGGCGACCAGCGATCAGATTCCCACCGCCCTCTGCGAGATGGAGGGCTACTGGTGCTACTGGCACGGCGGCAAGGGCTACTCCGGCGTCGCGCTGCAAGTCAGCCAGGCGTTCGCGCCCGAGCGGCCCGCGTTCTCGCATCCCGCGTTCGACTACGAGAATCGCATCGTCACCGTCGACGTCGCGACGGCGATCGGCCAGGTGACGGTCGCATCGGTGTACGTCCCGAACGGCGGCAAGGACTTCCCGGCGAAGATGCAGTTCCTGAACGCGATGGACGCGTACGCCGCGTCGTACGAGGCGGGCGGACGCGCGCTCGTGATGCTCGGCGACATGAACGTCGCGCGCACCGAGCGCGACGTGCACCCGAAGGAGCGCAAG
>QHWK01000049.1 GCA_003223775.1 Acidobacteriota bacterium | reverse complement strand
GAGCTCGCCGCCGAGAGCGTCAGGGCGTAGCCGCAGCGAGAGGGCCAGCAGAGGAATGGATCTGCTCGACAAGCTTCGCGCGGTCGAGGCGCGCGCCGCACGCTTCGGGGACGGATCCCCGATGCCCGGGCTCACCGTGATCGAACGCGTTCTGGGCCCGTGCGAGGTCGTCGTGCGCGGCCGGCCGACGCTGATGTTCGGGTCGAACAACTATCTCGGGCTCACGCTGCATCCCGAGGTCGTCGAGGCGGTGCGCCGCGCGGTCGTCGAGTACGGCACGGGCACGACGGGATCGCGCACCGCGAACGGCACGCTGTCGCTGCACGAAAGCCTCGAGCGCCAGTTCTGCGACTGGTTCGGCAAACGGCACGCCCTCATCTTCAGCACCGGCTATCAGGCGAACCTCTCGCTCATCGGCGGCTTGTGCGGCGCCGGCGACGTCATCCTGATCGACAGCGACAGCCACGCGAGCATCTACGACGCGACGCGGCAGGCGGCGGCCCAGGTGATCGGCTTCCGCCACAATTCGCCGGCGAGCCTGCGCAAGAAGCTCGAACGGCTGCCCGCGCAGGGCCGCAACCGGCTCGTCGTCGTCGAGGGGCTGTATTCGATCCGCGGTGACGTGGCGCCGCTCGCGGAGATCGTCGACGTGTGCCGCGCGCACGGCGCGTACCTGCTCGTCGACGAAGCGCACTCGCTCGGCACGTACGGACCGACGGGGCTCGGTTGCGCCGAGGATCAGGGCGTGCTCGACGACGTCGATTTCATCGTCGGCACGTTCTCGAAGTCGCTGGCGGGGATCGGCGGCGTCTGCGTGTCGAACCACTCGGAGCTGCGGGCGCTGCATTTCCTCGCGCGCGCGTACGTGTTCACGGCGTCGGGATCGCCGTCCAACATCGCGAGCGTCGCCGCGGCCGTCAACGTCGTGCGGTCGCACCCGGAGCTGCGCGAGCAGCTGTGGGCGAACGTGCATCGCCTCCGCCAGGGACTGCGCGAGCTCGGGTACGTCATCGGCGAAACCGAATCGCCGATCGTGCCGATTCTCATCGGCGACGAGGCGCGTACCATCGCGCTCTGGCAGCGGCTGCTGACCGAAGGGCTCTACGTGAACGTCATCGTGCCGCCCGGGTGTCCGGTGGACGAGTGCGTGCTGCGCGCGAGCTGCTCGGCGGCGCAGACGCCGGAGCACCTGACGCGCGCGCTCGACATCTTCGGCCGTGTCGGCGTGGAGCTCGGGGTCACGCCCGTCGCGCTTTCGTAGGGCGACCCTTTGAGGGTCGCCGACGCCGGCGTGCTGTAGGGCGACCCTTTCAGGGTCGCCGCTTTCAGGGTCGCCGAGGCGAGGGCCCTACAACCATCCGGCGGTCCGATACCATTCCGCAGTCCGCGCGAGGCCATCGCCGAGATCAATCTGCGCGACGACGCCGAGGCGCTCGCGCAGCCGATCGACGCGGCAGACGAATCCGGCGGCCGCCAGCTCCGCATATCGCGACGAATTGATCGGCGCCGGCCGTCCACGAATCGCGCCGGCGAGATCGCCGCCGACCGCCGCGATCCGCGTAATCGCCATCGGCACGCGCACGATGCGCGCCGTGGGCGCGACCGCCGCGCGCACACCCTCCAGGATGTCGCGCGCAGCAGCCGGCATCGGATGGCCGACGAAGATCGCGTCGCCGCTGAGGTCGGCGTCGATCGCGGCGGCGATCGCGCGAACGACGTCGGCCACGTGAACGATCGTGTATGCCGCGCCCGCCCGCCCCACGAGCGGCAGCACGCCGAGTCTCGCCATGCGGAAGAGCGTCAGGAGCGCGCGATCGCCGGGGCCGTAGACGACGCCGGGACGCAGCGCGACAAAACGCAGCCCGCTCATCCCGCGCAGGACCTGCTCGCCGGCGAGCTTGCTGCGGCCGTACGCGGTCAGCGGACGCGGCGGATCGTCCTCGCTCCGCGGTGCCGCCGCGGGCGCCGGCCCCGCGGCGGCGAGGCTCGAGATGTGCACGAGCCGGACGCCCGCCGCACGCGCCGCCTCCGCGACCGCGCGCGTGCCCTCGACGTTCGCGTCGACGTACTCGCGCTCGCGCACGGCGGAGACGACGCCGGCGAGGTGCACGACGGCGCCGACGTCGCGAAACATCCGCTCGAGCGCGCTCGCCTCGAACGGCCGGCGGACCGCGACCGCTTCGTCGCCGCGCGCCGCGAGCGTCGCGGTGACGTGGCGTCCGATGAACCCCGACGCGCCGGTGACGGCCACTCTCACGCGAGGCGCTTCTCGTAGATGCGGTACGTCTTGTAGCGGCGCGCGCCGGAGGCTTCCGCCGGCTGGTTGATATCGCGGTTGTCCTCGAGCACCCACGAGAACTCCGCTGTCGTGTACCGCGATCCGCGCAGCTGCTCCGCCCACGCGAAGATGAGCAGCGGATAGAGACCGAACGCGCGATACCGCGCGTCGACGCCCAGCAGCAGCAGCCGCAGCTGCGTCACGTAGCGATGCCGCAGCAGCAGACGCGGCAGCGCGAGGCCGAGTAACCGGCCGCTCGTTCCCTTCAGCGCCTGATTGATGTCGGGCACCGACACGAGGCACGCGATCGGCTCGCCGTTCGCCTCGGCGAGAACGGCGCCGCGGGGATCGAAGATCGGCTTCAGCTCCGTGGCGAGGCGCCGGAACTCCGCGCGCGTCGGCGGCACGAAGCCCCAGTTGCGCTCCCACGCCGCGCAGTAAATGGTCCGCAGCCGCTCGACGTCGCGCGTGAATTCCTTCAGGTTCAGCTGACGCGTCGTGATGCCGTGCCTGTCGCGCAGCCGCGTCGCGAGCTTGACGATCGCCGGCGGCGGTCCGGCGCCGAGATCGTAGGTCCATGCGAAGAGATCCTTGATCTTCGCGTAGCCGGTCGACTCGATGTACGCGGCGTACTCGCGCGGGTTGTGCGGCATCATCAGCACCGGATCGGTGTCGAAGCCGTCGACGAGCAGCCCGGCGCTCTCGTTGAGGGATGGGTTGATCGGCCCGCGCACGATCGATCGGCCGCGCGCGCGCGCCCACGCCTCGGCCGCGCGCAGGAGCGCGTGCGAGGCTTCCTCGTCCTCCGCCTCGAAGAACCCGAACATGGCGGCGTTGTCGTGGTGCGTCTCGTTGTGCAGCCGGTCGTCGATCGCCGCGACCCGACCGACGATGCGATCCCCGCGCGACGCGAGGAGGAGCTCGACGTCCGCGTGCGCGAAGAACGGATTCTTCGACGCCGTGAGACGTTCGCGCTCGGAGAGCCGCAGCGGCGGCACCCAGTGCGGGTCGCCCGCGTTGCGCTCGTACGCGTAGTCGATGAACCGGCGGAAATCGCGCCGCCCCGCGGCGCGGCGGATGTCGGTCAAGGCGGCGGTATACGTTAGCATCACGGGAGACCGCTCGCGTGCGCGCCTCGGAAACGCTTCAACTCGTCTACTTCGCCGCGTGCGCCGCGATCGCATGCGTGCGCCCGCTGCCGGCCGCGCGGCGACTGCAGATTGCGGCGATCGCCGCGCCGATGATTGCGGTGATCGTCTCGCTCGCGCGCTACGGCAGCAGCAGCATTCGCGACTGGGCGCCCGCGGCCGGCATCCTCGCCGGCTACTACGCGTCGGGACGGTTTTTCGTCGGTCCGTCGCAGCGCGTCGAGGCGTGGCTGATCGCGTGGGATCGCCGATTGCTCGGCGATCCGGCGACGCGCTTCGCGCGCTGGCCGCGGGCGCTGCTCGCCTACCTCGAGATCGTCTACATGGGATGTTTCCTGCTCGTGCCCGCCGGATTCGGCGCGCTTGCCGCCGCGGGTCGATCGGATCTCGCCGACCGCTACTGGACCATCGTCGCCGCGGCGGAGCTCGGCGCGTTCGCGCCGCTGACGATCATCCAGACGCGGCCGCCGTGGCTCGTCGAACGCAAGGCGGTCGTCGCCGATCGCGCGGTGCACCGCGCCGCCGCGCGGATGGTCGAGCGTTTCACGATCCATGCGAACACGTTTCCGAGCGGCCACGTAGCCGGGTCGCTCGCCGCCGCCCTTGCGCTCCTGGGTCCGCTGCCCTGGCTGGCGGGCGCGGCGCTCGTCCTGGCGATCAGCATTGCGGTCGCGACCGTCGTCGGCCGATACCACTATGTGATTGATGGCGTCGCCGGAGTGGCGCTCGCCGTCGCCGTATGGACGATCGTCCGGGCGGCTGGGATGTGACCGATCGAGCGCAATCGCGCGCCGGCACGTGAAGGAATGGCTCAGCGGCGTTGCCGCGGGGCACTCTTTCGTCGGGCGGGCGGCGCGAGAGCTCATGCTGGACACATCCGCCGCGGCCGGCGACAATGGATCCTTTCCTGCTAGATGCTTCGAACTTTTGCTCTTCTCGCCGCGGCCCTGCTGGCCGCCGCGCCTGGTTCCGGACAGACGCGGCCGGCGGCGGGCGGCGTCATCGACGGTTTCGTCACCACGCAGGCGAAAACTATCCCGCTCGGCGGCGCGCAGGTCGTTGTGCGCAATGCGGTCAACGACGTCGTCGCGACCGTGCTCAGCGAAGGCGACGGACACTTCCACGTCGTCGCGGTGCCTGACGGTCGGTATCGGATTACCGCGACGCTCGCCGGGTTCGAGGTAACAGACGTTCCCGCGCTCGTCACCGCGGGCACAACGGTAGACGTCTCGATCGACATGCCGATCGCGGCCATTTCGCAGACGGTCGAGGTCGTCGGGTCGGCTGAGATCGCGCGCGCGACGACGATCGCGCGCACCGACACGCTCGCCGGCCGCGACATCGAGCAGTATGCGAGCGGCGGCTTCCAGGCGACGCTGCGCCTCCTCGCCAGCATCATCGAGGTGCCGGGCGGCGTCAGCATCAAGGGCGGACGCCCGAGCCAGGCAGGTCTGCAGATCGGATCGGGCACGCTCGTCGATCCCTCGACCGGCCTCTCGCTGATGTCGCTGCCCGACGATGCGATTGACTCGGTGGCCGTGCTGCCGAATCCGTACGCCGTCGAGTACGGCCGCTTCTCGTCGGGGCTCGTCGTGATCCAGACGCGGCGCGCCGGCGATCAGTGGAAGACGCGGCTGAACAATCTCGACCCGACGTTCCGCACGGCGCGCGGCACGATGTTCGACATCAAGGGCATCGGCGCGTTCGCGCCGCGGCTGGAGACGGGCGGACCGATCGTCAAGGAGCGGCTCTTCGTCGAGCAGGCCGCGCAGTTCCGGTATGGAACGACGGACGTGGCGAGCCGATCGGAAGACGAGCTGAAGACCACGAAGTGGTTCAGCTCGTTCACCCGCGTCGATGCGAACGCGTCGCCGCGGCACTCGCTCGTTTCGACAGCCGGCTTCTTTCCGAGCGTCGAGACGCAGGCGACGCTCGGCACCTTCACGCCGCCCGACGCGACGGCCGACGTCCACGCGCGCGTGAACCATGGCGGCGTCACGGAGCGCGCGCTGTGGAGCGACTCGTTCCTCAGCGAGACGACGCTGCAGGTGCACCAGGCGCGCACCGACGTCGTGCCGCAGGGGCAGCTGGCGATGACGCTGCTGCCCGACACGACGATCGGCAACTTCTACAACACGCAGCACCGCAGCACCGCGACGTATCAGATCGTCGAAGCGGTGTCGGGCACGCGCAACGCCGGCGGCCTGCACCTGTTCAAAGCCGGCTTCGATCTGCTCTACAGCCAGTACGACGGCACGAGCGCGAGCCGCCCGGTGCTGATCGATCGCGCCGACGGCACGCTCGCGCGCCGGCTCGATTTCACCGGGCCGTCGGCCCAGGCGGTCGACACGACCGACGTCGCGCTCTTCGTCCAGGATCGCTACCAGCCGACCACGCGGTGGTATCTCGAGTTCGGCGGCCGCGTCGATCGCGACGGCATCGTCGAGCGCTTCAACGTCACGCCGCGCATCGGGACGGCGATTCTCCTCGACGACGCGGGACGATCGACGATCCGCGGCGGCTACGGCCTCTTCTACGAGCGCACGCCCTCCACTGCCGGCGCGTTCCGGCAGTTCGAGAGCGCGCTCGACACGCGCTACGCGGCCGACGGCATGACGCTCGCGGCGCCGCCGACGCTCTTCGTGCACACGGCCGGCGCCCTCGAGACGCCGCGCAGCCGGACATGGGACATCGGCATCGAGCATCGGTTGAACGAGCGATGGACGGTGCGCGGCGGCGTCATCGATCGGAGCGGCGACCACGACCTCATCGTCGAGCCGACTCGTACCGGGACGGGAGGCGCGCTGGCGCTGTCGAGCGACGGACGATCGCGCTACCGCGAGGCGGAGGTCGGGTTCCGGTTCACGCACGGGCCTGCGGCCGAAGCAAACGTGTCGTACGTCCACTCGACGGCGCGCGCCGATCTCAATTCGCTGTCGAGCTACTACGACGCCGTCATGTGGCCGATCGTCGGGCAGAACGCGTACGCGCGGTCGTACGGCGACGTGCCGCATCGTCTGCTCGCGCGCGGCCGCGTGATGCCGAGTCCGACGTGGCTGCTGCTAGGCATCCTCGACTGGCGGAGCGGGATGCCGTGGTCGGCGGTGAACGAGTACCTCGATTTCGTCGGTGGATCGGGATCCGCGCGTACAACGCCTTCGACGCCTTCCTGCCGGCGGACGTGCAGGCGAACCTCAACTCACCGCTGTTCGGCACCTTCTACAACTCCGAGTACCGGCAGTTCCGCCTGCAGTTCCGGTTCGAACGCTGAGCGTGCGGGGCAGGGCAAGACGGGGGCTGGCGATCGCCGCCGTCCTGTGCGCGATCCTGCAGGCGCCGATCGCGGCGCGCGACATCGACGATCTGGAACAGGCCGTCGCGGCGAACCCGGAGAACGTCAAGCTCGCGGCCGAGTACCGCCAGCTCGCGATCGCCGAGCGCGCGTTCGATCGCTCGATCGAGCTCTTCGAGAAGCTGGCAAAGCGGAAGGGCGGCGGGCCGGGCGTGCAGATCAGCCTCGCGTTCGCGTACGTCGACAAGGTGCCCACCGCCGGCGACATCCGCCGCCTCTATCTCGGCCGCGACGCGATGAACGCGCTGACGCGATCGATCGGGCAGCGGCCGACGGTGCTCGCTTACTACGTTCGCGGCGTCATCAATCTCTTCTACAACACGTTCATCTTTCACCGCACCGACAGGGGCGTTGCCGATCTCACGACGGCGCTCGGCATGATCACGCCCGACACGCCGCCGCGGCTCGTGCTGCGCATCCACACGGCGCTCGGCGACGGCTACGTGCGGCTGCAGAACGTTCCGAAGGCGCGTGCGATCTGGACGTCGGCGCTCGCCAGATTTCCCGACGATGCAGGTCTGCGCAGCCGGCTGGCAGCCGAGGGCGTCGCGCTCGAGGACATCGTCACCACCGCGCTCACGGCGAGCCGGCGGCTCGACACCTCGCTGAAGGATCTGCTCCCGCTGACGCCGTAGTCCAGAGCGCGTCGCAAACTCGGACGTAGGCCGACCCTTTCAGGGTCGCCAGGCGAGGCTGAACGCCTCGCCCTACACGTTTTGCAACGCCTACGTCTTTATCCATAACAGCCAATCGACGTGCGTGCGCTTGGCGTCGAAGTACACGCGCGTGCCGTCGACGACGAGATGGTGCAGGCCGTCGGGGTACGGCCACTCGGCGCGCGGCTCGAGGCGGAGCGCGACGCGCTCGTGGAAGTCGGTCGGCGTCAGCACGAGCAGCTCCATCACGTGCAGCGCGCCGCCGTAGGTCGCGCTGCAATCCTGCGCCGGCCGGTAGAAGCGATCGCGAATCGCGAACGGACGTCCGCCCGGACGCGCGGACGCGGCGTCGCGCTTGATCGGATTCGCCGCGTGCGGCGTCCACGGCCCTTCGAGCGCGTCGGCGTAGTACGCGTTGAGGACAGTCGTGTGCAGCGGCGGCGGCTCGGTGCCGAGCAGCCACCAGCGGCGACCGAAGCGGAACACCGTCGGATCGACGACGCGCGCGCCGCGCAGGATGTGGAGCGCCGGCGCCCAGTCGCCGGCGCGATCGAGCGCGTAGATCACGCACCCGTCCTCCTGGCTCATCTCGGGCACGCAGTATGTGCGGTCGCCGTCCGTGAACGTGCACGGATACGACACGTGGTGGCCGCGGACGATCGCGGGCGACGCGCTCGCTGCGTCCGCGGCTTCGCTCGGATCGACGCGCACGATGCGGCCGCGCACGCCGCGCGCGTGGCCGTAGTGTTCGGCGAGCAGCCAGTCGCGTCCGTCGTGGCGATAGGGAAACGGATCCGCGAGCAGATGCAGGGGCGCCTGCGGCGGCAGCCAGCGGACGTTCGCGAGCGTCGCGAGATCGGCGATGTCCTCGAGCGGACGATCGAGCGTCGCGATGCCGACGTTCCAGATGTCGTATCGCGCCCACGATGGCACCGCCGCACGAAATGACCTAAGCTTCACGGCGTGGTAGTCGTCACGGCGGCGTCATCGAACCACGCGGGCCCGCTGCGGTACATGCTCGAGTCGCTGCGGCGGCTGAACGCGCGCGTCGAGTGCTACGACCTCGGCTTGACCGACAAGGAAGCGCGCGTGTTGCCGCGATGGGCGCGGCTGTTCTACCACAAGTTCGAGTACGCGAACTATCCGCCGCATTTCGACATCGCCATCGAAGCCGGACAGTACGCCTGGAAGCCGGCCGAGCGGCGGCCTCTGGGTGCGGCCGTCGAGCGGCACGATGCGGCAGTGGACGCATCCGGGCATGTTCGAGCGGCTCGGCGCCGACGCGCGCGAGTACGCCGATGCTCGAAACGCCGACGCGACGCTCGTCGGCTTCGCGGCCGGCAGCGCGGCGCCGGCGGCGCGCGAGCGGCTGCACGCGGAGGTCGTCGCGCCGTGGAAGGCGTGCGCGCTCGATCGCGAGTGCATCGCGCCGACGGGATCGTCGCGGTGCAACCACCGGCAGGATCAGGCGGTGCTGTCGTATCTCGTGCACAAGGCCGGCTACACGTTCGCCTCCGACGCGCGCGAGCCCCTCGGCGTCCGCTGCAAGTGCGACCGGTGGTTCTACAGCTACATCGGCTTCCATTTTCCCGCGCCGCTGTACGCGCGCTGCTGCCTCTATTGATCGAGATTTCCCTCGCAACGCATTACGAGCTCTATCACGACTGGCGCAAGTCGCTGGCGTTCTGCCGCGCGCTGCCCGACGTCGCGCCGCGCGAGCCGGTGACGTTCCACATGTTCTGGCGCGAGCGCAGCGGCCGCTTCTGGCCGCGCGTTCGCCGCTTCGGCCGCAAGCAGGCGCTCCCGGTGAAGGCATTCCTGGCGACACAGAATCTCTCGGCGTGCTCGCTGACGCTGTGGTCGGATCAGGATCTGTCGTCGAACGAGTGGCTGCAGCCGCTGCTGCCGCGCCTCACGCTGCGCGTGTACGACGCCGCGGTCGAGTCGCGCGGCACGCCGCTCGAGGCGCACCCGAATCTCTCTCGCCAGCGCGATGCCCGCGTCTACCGCGACGGCGATCTGTTCCGCATCCTCGTCCTGCACAATTACGGCGGCGTCTACGCCGACATGGACACGGTGCTCCTGCGCAGCCTCGGCGTCTTCCTCGATCAGGAATTCGTCTATCAGTGGGACGCCTTCGACGATCTGTACGCGCCCGCGTTGATGCGGCTGAGGAAGGGCAGTGCGTTCGCGCGCGCGCTCGTCGAGGGCGTCGTCGCGATTCCGCCCGGGAAATACAACTGGGGCCGCGAGAACGTGAAGCGCGCCATCGCGAGCGGCCATCCCATCACGGTCTTCCCGTCGCCCTTCTTCAACACCGAATGGCAGGCCGATCCGTCGTTCGAGCCGTTCCGCCGCACGCCCGCGAGCGGCGAGCTGTACGACGGCGCGTTCGCCTGGCACTGGCACAACAAGTGGGACGATCCGATCGAGCCCGGGTGCAAGTTCGATCGGATCGAGCGGATCGTGGACGCGAAGCTGACGGCGCTCGGCCTCGTACCGGACGCGGCCGCCGCGCGGATGCCGTCGTGAGCGAGCCGCGCACCGCCTCGCCCGCCGTCGCCCGCCAGATCCGGCGCGTCTTCGCGCTCGCATTCAGGGCGGACGCATCGATCGGTTGAATCAGCTGGCGCTGCTGCTCCTCGTCGTTCTCGTCGGCGAGGCGCTCTCCACCTACGCGCGCGATTACTGCTTCAACCTCGCCGCCGAGCGCGTCGCCGCGCGCCTGCGCCGCGCCGCCGTGAACACGCTGCTCGTGCAGGACATCGAGTTCTTCGACCGCCGCGACGCCGGCGAGCTCACGGCGCGGCTGGCGGGCGACGTGCCGCCGCTGCAGTTCGTCCTCGGCGAGGAGTTCGCCGACGCGCTGCGTTTTGCGGCGATTGCCGTCGCCGGCACCGGCCTGCTGTTCTACACGTCGCCCCCGCTGACGCTGCTGACGCTCCTCGCCGTGCCGCCGATCGTGATCGGCGTGACGGTGCTCGGCCGCCGGGTGCGCACGCTGTCGGCGTCGATGCAGCAGGCGCACGCCGACGCGGGCGCGCGCGCCGCCGAGATCGTGGGCGGCATCCGCACCGTGCGCGCCTTCTCGCGCGAGCGCGCCGAGATGGTGCGCTACGACGGCCACCTGGAGCGCGTGCTCGCGCTCGCGCGGCGGAAGATCGTCGCCACGTCCGCGCTGGGCGGCGTGTCGTTCGTCGCCGGCGAGTGCGCGGCGCTGCTCGCGATCTGGGTGGGCGGCAACCTGATCGTCCGCGGCCGGCTCACGACCGGCGCGCTGATCTCGTTCGTCCTCTATGCGCTGCTCGTCGCGCGCGGCTTCCGCAACGCGACGCGCTTCTCCACCGAGTCGCTGCGCGCGATCGGCGCGACGCAGTGGATCTTCGATCTCCTCGACCGGCCGGCGTCGGGCCGGATGTCGCGCGGCGCCGCGCGCGCCGACGCCGATGCCCACGCCGCGCACCGGCGCGCCGTGCCGGCGTCGATCACCTTCGACCATGTCGTCTTCCGGTATCCGGCGCGCCCGGACGTCGCGGCGCTCGCGGGCGTCGATCTGCACATCGCGCCGGGCGAGGTCGTCGCGATCGTCGGGCGATCCGGCGCCGGCAAGTCGACGCTGGTCAACCTGCTCCTGCGCTTCTACGACGCGGACGCCGGCCGCGTGCTCGTCGGCGGCGTGGACGTGCGCTCGCTCGATCCCGAGGCGCTGCGCGGCGACATCGCGACGGTGCTCCAGGATCCGACGCTCTTCTCGCGCACGGTCCGGGAGAACATCGCGTTCGCGCGCGCCGACGCGGCCGCGGCGGAGATTGAGGAAGCCGCCGCCACGTCGTGCGCCGCCGAGTTCATCGCGCGGCTGCCGAACGGCCTGGAGACGCCGATCGGCGATCGCGGCGTGCAGCTGTCCGGAGGCCAGCGGCAGCGGATTGCGATCGCCCGCGCGGTGCTGCGCCGCCCGGCGATTCTCGTGCTGGACGAGGCGACGAGCGCGCTCGACTCGGAGCTCGAGTCGGTGGTGCAGGAATCGCTGCGCGCGCTCGACTATCGTCCGACGACATTGATCATCGCGCACCGGCTCTCGACCGTCGCGAGCGTCGATCGCGTCGTCGTCCTCGATCGCGGCCGCGTCGTCGACGCCGGCCGCCACGACGATCTCGTGCACACCTCCGCCGTCTACCGTCAGCTCGTGCAGACGCACATCGCGCCGCAATGACGCGGCTGCCGGAGTGGTACCGCTCCACCGCGCCGCTCCCGCCCGAGGCGATCCCGCGTCCGTCGGCGAGCCGCGCGATTCGCAACTGGGTGCGCGGCCGGCTGCCCGATCCCGACGTGCGGGGCAAGACGATGGTCGTCTATGCGCGTCAGGGTCTGCGGCGGAAGACGGCGTGGGCGGGCATGTTCTCGGAGTTTCACGCCGTGCTCGGCGCGCTCGCGTACGCCGAGCGCCGCGGCGCCGCCGGCGTTCGCGTCGATTTCCGCAGCGCCCTGTATGTCGATCCGGCCCGCGGCCCGAACTGGTGGACGTATGTGTTTTCGCGCGCGGAGATGCCGCTCCGCTCGGAGCCGGCGGCCGGCGAAGTCCATCTGACGAAGCCGCTGTCGAAGTACGGGAAATACGGCGGCTTCTGCGACGTCGTGAACGGCGCGACGCCGTATCTCTACCCGATGACCTACGGCGTGAGCCGCGCCGAGCTGCACAGGCTCGTGCGGACGCACGTGCACGTGCGGACGGAGATTCTCGACGAGGTCGATCGGATCGTCGCCAACGCGTTCACGCCTGGCGCTTTCGCCGTCGGCGTGCACTATCGTGGCACCGACTCGGCGCACAGCGTATTCGGCCTGCTGAACGACGCGCACGTCGGGCGCGTGCCGTACGGCGTGTATGCGGACGAAGTGCGCCGCGTGATCGCCCGAGCGGCGCCGGCCCGCCACCAGATCGTCGTCGCGACCGACGAGGCCGATTTCGTCGAGTTCATGCGCACGGAGTTCGGCGACAGCGCGGTGCTGTACGCGGAGGACGCGCCGCGCGCGCGCGCAGGCGGCCCGCCGGTGCACTTCGACGCGTCGCTCGGCGTCTCGAATTATCAGAAAGGGAAGGCCGGGCTGATCGACTGCCTGCTGCTGTCGCGGTGCGATTACCTCGTCAAGGGCCGCTCGAATCTGTCGGACGCCTCGCTCGTGTTCAACGTCGGTCTGCCGTACTCGCTCTGCCTCAGATAGAGATCGCCGTGAGCGCGGCGGAACCGCGCCGCGACGTAGGCGACGAGCGGCGCCGGCGCGCGCTGCAGGAAATAGGTGTCCATCACGACGAGGCGCGGATGCATCGACCCCGATTCGAGCGCCGACTCGAGCGCCCGGAAGTCGGAGTCGGCGGCGAAGGCGCCCGTGAGGAAGAAGTAGAACCACGCGTGCGGCCGAAAGAGCGCCGCATCCGGCGATCCGCCCAGATACGCGTCGCGCGGCGAGGTGTGCTGCATCACCCACGTCATCGCTTCGATCTGCGGCTCGATCGGCTTGAAGGCGCGCGCGTAGTTGTAGATCGACAGCTCCGCGGCAAGGACGACGAGCGCCGCCGCCGCCCCGCGCACGCGCCGGTGCGAGAGCTCCGCCTCGATGCTGCCGGCGAGCGCGCCGCCGAGCACGGCGAGCAGCGGCAGCAGCAGCGCGAAGTATTGATCGTACGCGCGGCCGATCACGAAGACGCCGGCGGCGAGCGACAGCGCCGTGTACACGATCGCGCGAGGCATGACGGCCGCGCGCCGCGCGCGCAGGCGCACGACGAGTGCGGCCGCACCGAGGAGATAAATCGCCGGCTGCTGCGCGACGTTCCAGACGAGCCGCGGCAGTGGCGAGAAGCCGTCGGCGTTCAGCCTCGCGGTGATCGTCACCGTGTTGTGCCAGAGCGGCGCGAGCGCGCCGTGCGCGGCGAACCACGTCATCGTCGCCGCGATTGGCGCCAGCGTGCCGATCGCAAAGAGTCCGGCGCGGGCGAAACCCCGCTCGCGCTGCAACAGCGCGAGCGCGAGCCCGGGCGCGGCAAACAGCGGTTTCTGCGTGAACAGCAGGCTCAGGCCGTACGCGGCGCCGCCCGCGATGTACGCGGCCGCCGGCAGCGGCTCGTCCCGATAGTCTTCGCGCGCGACGCACCAGATCGCGGCGAGCAGGCACAGCACGGCCGGAACGTCGGGCCGGATTTCGAGCATCGAGCCGAGGAACTGGCTCGACGTCGCCAGCAGCGCGACGGCGATCGCGCCTGACGTGCGGCCGCCGATGAGCGTGCCCAGCCGATAGACGACGACGACCGACGCGATCGTCAGCACCCACATCACGACGCGCGCGCCGACGAGCGCCGCGAACGCGGCGTCGGGGTTCGAGTCGATGCCCGCGGCGGCGAAGAGCGGCGCCAGCGAGAAGTACAGCGCCGGCGGATGGTGCTCGAAGAAATCCCGGTACGGCAGGAGACCCTGCGCGACCGACCATGCGGCGTGCACGTGCTCGAACTCGTCGAGATCCAGCGCGCGGTGGCCGATGAACCAGACGCGCGCGAGCAGCAGCGCGGCGGCAATGCCGAGCGCGAGCCGGACGAACGTCCTCGGCGCATCGGTCGACACGCCCGCGATGTTACCGCACCGTCTGCGCCTCCATGCCGTGTGATATCGTGGCGAGTCCTCCATGCATCCATCGAAAAGCGCCGCGCTCCGACGTCTGCTCGCCGCCCCTTCGCCGATCGTTCTCGCCGGCGCGCACGACGCGCTCACCGCGCGCCTCGTCGAGGAGGCCGGCTTCGAGGGCGTGTGGGCGAGCGGCTTCGAGATCAGCGCGAGCTTCGCCGTGCCGGACGCGAGCATCCTGACGATGACGGAAATGCTCGAGGCGTCGCGCCGCATGGCCGCAGCCGTCAGCATCCCCGTGATCGCCGACTGCGACACCGGCTTCGGCAACGCGATCAACGCGATGCGCACCGTCGAAGCGTTCGAGCGCGCCGGCATCGCCGGGCTGTGCATCGAAGACAACGTGTTCCCGAAGCGGTGCAGCTTCTATCCAGGCGTGAAGCGGCTGCTCGCCGACGTGGACGAGCAGGCGATGAAGATTCGCGCCGCGCTCGCGGCGCGCGCGAGCGCCGATTTCGTCGTCGTCGCGCGTACCGAGGCGCTGATCGCAGGATGGGGACTCGACGAAGCGCTGCGCCGCGGGCGCGCCTACGCCGACGCCGGCGCCGACGGGATCCTTATTCACTCGAATCAGACGACCGCCGACGACGTCGCGCGCTTCGCCGAACAGTGGGACCGGTTGACGCCGCTCGTGTGCGTGCCGACGACGTATCACGCGGCGACAGTGGACGAGCTCGCGCGCATCGGGTTCAAGATCGTCATCTTCGCCAATCATGGGCTGCGCGCGTCGATCCGCGCGGTGCAGGACGCGCTCGGCGAGCTCCGCCAGGCGAAACGCGCATCCGCCGTCGAGGAGCGGATCGTGCCGTTGTCCGAGGTGTATCGGCTCGTCAGGCTCCCCGAGATGAAGCTCGAGGAGCATGCGTACCTGCCGGCCGACGGCGATGCCGTGAAGGCGGTGATCCTCGCCGCCGGCTTCGACGAGCGCCTCATGCCGCTCGTGTCCGACCGGCCGAAGGCGATGCTCGACGTCAAAGGGAAGTCGATCCTCGCGCGGCAGGTGGACGCGCTGCAGCAGAGCGGCGTCCGCCACGTCGCGGTCGTGCGTGGCTACAAGAAGGAGCAGGTGAACCTGCCGAACGTGCGCTACTACGACAACGACGCGTTCGAGGAGAGCGGCGAGATCGAGAGCCTGCTGCGCGCCGGCGCCGAGCTCGCCGGGCCGGTCGTCGTGCTGTACGGCGACATCCTGTT
>QHWK01000871.1 GCA_003223775.1 Acidobacteriota bacterium | reverse complement strand
ATCTCGTGGATCAGCGTCTCGCCGATCGCGACCACGAGGTCCTCCTCGTCCTCGGCGGAGCGCTCGTGAGGACCCTGGAAGATCAGCACGCGGTCCGGGAGCACGTTGCCGTACGCCGACGTCCGCTCGGTGAGCGGCGTTCCCGAATACAGCCCGAGCAGCGTGTCGGGCGGCTCGATCTCCATGTCCTCGAGCAAGTCCTGCGACGGCTCGTCCTCGACGACGATCGCGATGTTCCGCATCGCCTTGCGGAACCGGCGCGGGATCGTCCGCAGCGCTTCAGCGACGAGCTGCTCGAATGCTTTTCGATCCACGGTGTGGAGCGGCGGCCTTCGCCGGCATCTTCTTCGGCTTCTTCGGCGCCTTCCCGTCGCGCGCGCGCGCGACGACGAGCCGGAAGTAGTCGCACTCGTCGCGCACCGCGCACTGATCGCACAGCGGCTTCGGCCGGCAGATGCGTCGACCGTGCAGGATCAGCGTGTCGGAGGTTCTCGTCCACCGCTCCTTCGGCACCGCCGCGCACAGCTGCTGCTCGACGACGACCGGATCGTCGCTCTCCGCGATGCCGATCCGGTTCGCAACGCGCAGCACGTGCCGATCGACCGGCAGGCCGGGGACGCCGAGCGCGTGGCCGAGCACGACGTTCGCCGTCTTGCGGCCGACGCCCGGCAGCTCGACGAGCGCGTCCATCGACGCCGGCACCTCGCCGCCGTGCTGCTTCACGAGCGCCTGCGCCATCCTGATGAGCGCCCTGGCTTTCGCGCGAAAGAAGCCCGTCGAGTGGATCTGCGGCTCGAGCGCCGCCGGCGTCGCCTTCGCGAGCGCGCGCGCGTCGCGATAGCGCTTGAAGAGCGCCGGCGTCACCATGTTGACGCGCGCGTCGGTGGACTGCGCCGAGAGAATCGTCGCCACGAGCAGCTGAAACGGCGTCTTGTAGTGCAGCTCGGTGTCGGCGCCCGGGTGCTGGCTCTCGAGCTTGTCGAGGACCTCGAGCGTCTCGCGCGCGGGTTTCATCGTTCAGACCGCCGGCCCGCGTTCGCGCTGCGCGCGTCGACGGGGCAAGCTGCCGACTGATTCATGGGAATGCCGGCTGCCGACCGGTTCAGTGCACTCCCGGCCCGGTCTTGTTCCAGCCGACGTTGCTGTAGGACTCGGAGTAGACGCGCCAGTGCTCCTGCAGCGCCGCGATCAGGTTGGGCACGAACTGCACCGGGACGACGACGCGCGTCCGCACGGGCGCGCGGACGATGTGCTCCGCCTCGGCTTCCTTGATCTCCTTGTCGGAGAGCGGCATCACCTCGCAGAAGGTGAGCGTGAAGTCGAACGGCGTGTGCGCGATGGAGCAGAAGTTCGCGTAGGTGCGCGGCTCATCACACCGACGACGACGCCCTGAACCTGCACTTGATCGGGATCGACGAAAATCGGCTGCATCGCCGCGTTCGCCGGCTGCAGGCGGATCTTGCCGCCCGGATCGCGATAGAACTTCTTCAGCGTCACGTCCGAGCCGCGCAGCAGCGCAATCACCATCTCGCCGTTGTCGGCCGTCTTGCGATCCTCGACGACGACGAAGTCGCCGTCGCGAATCTGCTCGTCGATCATCGAGTCGCCCCGCACGCGGAGCACGTAGGTGTCCCGCTTGCCGACGAGATCTTCGGGCACGGCGATCGTCTCGTTCGACGCGACCGCTTCGATCGGCGCGCCGGCGGCGACGTAGCCGAGGAGCGGCAGTTCGACGGCGCGGCCGCCGTTGCGCGTCGGCACCATCTCCACCGAGCGACTGCGATTCCACGCGCGCTTGATGAAGCCTTTCTCCTGCAGGTTGGTGAGGTGCTTGTGAACCGTGGCGAGCGAAGAGAGGCCGAAGCGGCGGCCGATCTCCTCGAGGCTCGGCGCGTAGCCGTGCTGGGTGATGAACTCGTTCAGATAATCCAGAATCTCGCGCTGGCGTTTCGTGAGAGGTAGCATCGGTGCCTCGCTCGTTGAAGCCTCCGCGGTCTGCTGTCGGCCACTATACGCAAAAGAAAGGCGAAGGTCAACACCTCAGCGGTTAAACCGTGAAACCGGCGCCGGCGCGGGCGCCGGTTCAGAGCGGACCTTCTGGTAGCATCACCTCTCCGTGCGCATTCCTTTCTCGGTGCCCTCGCGCGAGTCGCGCGCGTTCGATGTCGCCGGCTTCGGCCTCAACAGCGTCGATCTCGTCGCCGTCGTCGCCGAATATCCCGTGTCGAATACGAAGCAGCGGCTCCAGCGCGTCGCGCAGCTGCCCGGCGGGCAGATGGCGACGGCGATGGCGACCTGCGCGCGCCTCGGGTGGCGCGCTAGATATATCGGACGATTCGGCGACGATGATTTGGGCCCGGTGTCGCGCGAGAGTCTCCGGCGGGCCGGCGTCGACATTTCGGCGGCCGAGACGATTCCCGGGGCAACGAACCAGATGGCGGTGATCCTCGTCGACGCGCGGACCGGCGAGCGCACCGTGCTGTGGGATCGCCACCCGGCGCTGAACATGGAGCCGGCCGACGTGCCGCGCGACGCTGTCACCTCCGCGCGGCTGCTGATCGTCGACTGCCACCAGACGGCCGCTGCGGCGCAGGCGGCGCGCTACGCGCGCGCGGCCGGCGTCCCCACGATCATCGACGTCGAGAAGGTGCGGCCCGGCATCGGCGACTTGCTGCAGAACATCGACGCGATCATCGCGGCGGAGGAATTCCCGGCGGCGCTGACCGGGCATGAAGGTCTGGGCGGCGCGCTCGGCATCA
>QHWK01000048.1 GCA_003223775.1 Acidobacteriota bacterium | reverse complement strand
GCGGATAGAGCACCCGCCTCCTAAGCGGGGGGCCGCCGGTTCAATTCCGGCCGGGCGCGCCATATTTTGCGGATTTCGCAAGGCCGGGCCATCCAGCCCCGTCCTTCACTTCCAGGCGAACAACGGCTGACACACCGTAAAGGTCGTGACGCTGTAGCGGACCATGTTCCGCGTCCCGTCCGGCGCGAGCTCCGGATACGTCCAGCCGCTCAATACTTGATAGCAACGCTGATTCGCACAACCAGTCGTCGCGAGCCCGAGGAGCACGAGAAGCACTTTCATACCGTGACTCCGCTCAGCGCCGCGATTTTGCCGAATGGAATGTGGCCGGGCGAAGTCTAGTCCCGGCTATGCCAGGGCGGCTACGGTTATTCGTCGTCGGCTGCTCCGGCCCGGCCCAGTCCGTCACCAACGGCCTCGTGCCGCTCGTATCCGCGGGCGCCGTTGAAGCCGCGATCGAGCCGGTATAGGCTTCAAGGCATCATGCAACATGCCAGCGCCTTCCCGATATTGGTTGCCGCGATCGTCGCGGCCGTCGTGACGGCGGCGACTGTCGGTCAGTCGAAGCCGGACTTTTCCGGCGAGTGGATCCTGAATCGCGCGGCAAGTGTCCTCAGCCCCGGCGCCGACGGGATGCAGAGCGGCACTGTGCGCATCGATCACCGCGAGCCGATGTTTCGCTACGCGGCCACGTTCTCCGCGGCCGGCGGGACGCCGATCAAGTACACGTTCGAGCTGCCGTCGGACGGACGTGAAGTCGCCAGCGGCCCGCAGGCCGCCGGCGGGATGGGCACACTGCGATGGGACGCCGACGCGTTGATCCTCACGTCACGAATCGAGCGCCCGGGCGGCGAGATGACGATCGTCTTCCGGTACGAGCTTGTCGACCGCGGGCGGCGCCTTCGAGCCGTCGAGCGGCTTCGAGGCAGCGACCACGATCAGGACAACGTCTGGATCTTCGACCGCCGCGAATAGCCGCGTACGCGGACGCCCGGAGGCTGCATGGGACACGGCCACTTCTCCGGCGAGCCCGAGGCGGTCTGGCTGACCGAGGACGGCACGCCGGATCGACGGATGAAGATTCTTCACGATTTCTCCTTCACCGATCCGCGGTCGCGCGTCTGGGAGGCGCCGGCCGGCTCGGTCGTCGACGGCGCGTCGATTCCGCGCGCGCTGTGGACCGTCGTCGGCTCGCCGTACACCGGCGACTATCGGCGCGCGTCCATCGTGCACGACGTGGCCTGCGACGAAGCGGGCGGCAACACAAAGAAGCGGCGCGCCGCCGACCGCATGTTCTTCCACGGCTGCCGCGCGGGCGGCTGCTCGATCTGGCAGTCGACGGTGCTGTATCTCGGCGTTCGCGTTGGCGCATCGGCGTCGGAAGTGCCGGCGTGGCACGCGGCCGCCTCGATCGAGACGGCGGGGCCGCGCACGCGCCGCACGGCGGAGGAGCGTCAGCTGGAGAAGGATTTCCAGCGGATCTCGGATCGGGTGCTCGCGCGCGGCGAGACCGACGATCCCCTGGAGCTCGAGCGGCGCGCCGACACGGCGATGACCGTCGTCGCCGGATTGCGGATCGCCGGCCGTGTCCGGAAACGGCCGCGCCGCGCGACGTGAACACGGTATCGAGAGCGGTCGTTCTCGGGCTCGCCGCCGCTGCACTTGCGGCGGCGCGGCCCGTTCCGCCGAGGCTCGCCGCGCTCGCGGCGCGCGCGCGACTCGACGGCGCGATCGCGGCCTGGTGCGCCGGCGGATTCCGACCGGGCCGCCGCGGCGCGTTTGCGGTCGCCGTCACGTCGCCGACTGGCAGCGCACGGTACGCCATCATCGAGGCGGACGCCACGATCACCGACCTCGCGCGGTTCGACGGCGCGCCCGATCTGTCGTGTTACAGTCGCGCGCAGGCGGCGGATCTCGATCGCACTATCGCGCGATCCGAAACCGTGCACGGCCGCGTCGCGCCGCGGTGGAACACGACGGTCGTCTGCGCGTTCGTCGAGGCGACTCACGCGGTCTGCTGGCAGTACTCCCCCGGCGAGCGGAAGTTCGTCACGGTCGGCGAATGGACGACGTGACGCACTGGAGCGAACCATGGTGATGATGTCCTCGCGTTCCGTTGCTGCCGCCGCGATCGTCGTCGCCGCGCTGGCGGGCGAGCGGCGCGAGACTCTCGACGCCGCGCAGAAGCGCTCGCTGGACATCTACGTCGTCGACGTGGAAGGCGGAAACGCGACGCTCGTCGTCGCGCCCTCGGGTGAATCGCTGCTCATCGATACGGGAAATCTCAATGGCGCCGTGCGCGATGCGGAGCGGATCATGGCCGCCGCCAGGGACGCCGGCCTTCGTCAGATCGATCATCTGGTCATCACGCACTGGCACGCGGACCACTTCGGCGGCCTCTCCGAGCTCGCCGCACGCATTCCGATCCGGCATTTCATCGACCATGGCGCCAACATCCAACCCAATCCCACGGTCGACGAGTTCCTGACGACGACGTATCCGCAGCTGTATCGCCGCTCGTCGCACACCGTCGCGAAAGCGGGGGACAGGATCGACGTCGCCGGCCTCGATGTCCGCGTCGTGAGCTCGGCGGGCCAGGTCGTCGCGTCGCCGTTGCCCGGCGCCGGCGGGTCGAATCCCTACTGTGCGAGCTTCAAGCCAGGCGACAACAACGCAGAAGATCCGCAGTCCGTCGTCACGCACATCACGTTCGGGAAGTTTCGCGCGCTTCACCCCGGCGATCTGACGAAGAACAAGGAATTCGAGCTGATGTGCCCCCGAAATCGAATCGGCGCCGTCGACGTGCTCCTCGGCCTGCACCACGGGCAGGACACGTCGAACTCGGAGGTCCTCGTGCATGCGCTGCGCCCGAGAGCCGCCATCATGAACAACGGCACCCGGAAGGGCGGCGTGCCTGAAGTCATGAAGATCGTTCACAGCTCGCCAGGTCTCGAAGACCTGTGGCAGCTCCACTTCTCCGTTCTGAGCGGGCAGGAGTACACGGTCCCTGGTCTGTTCATCGCCAACGGCGTGGACGAACAACCCGCCGCAATACCCATCGCACCGGCGCCTCTCCCGCAGCCGACCGATAATGCGCCGCCGCCGCCGGCGCACAACGGGCCCGCTTACTGGATCAAGGTCTCTGCTCAGGAAGACGGAACGTTCACCGTCACGAACTCGCGCAACGGCTTCTCGAAGAAGTACGGATCGCCGGATCGCCGCTGACGTCGATGTGTTCGCGCCGACGCCGAGCGCGAGCAGCAGCACCGAAGCAGCGGCCGTCTGCGGCGCGTCGGCGAAGGTTCGGAGCGCCGACCGCAGGTCGCTCGCGATCATCGCCGGCAATGCGCGTCGAGAAAGCGGAACACGTCGTCGGCCCAGATCTGCGATCCGAAATAGCCGAACGCGTGCCCGTCCTGCACCGACGCGCCGTACGCGGGATAGATTTTCATGTCGGCGATCTTGCCGGCGTCCTTCATCGCGCCCGAGAGCGTGCGGCTCGGCGAGAGATCGTAGTCGTTCGCCGCCTGGAAGAAGAAGATCGGCACCTTCGCCTGGCGTACCGCGCGCGTCATGCGCGACTGGAGCGCCGGCGCCTGCGCCCAGCTCTCGGCGGCGCCGGCCGAATCGATCGCCGCGCAGTAGCCGCCGCGCTCCGCGCCGAGCACCGCCTCGATGCCGCCGAACGAGTTGCCGCCGACGGCGATGCGAGTCGGCTGGACGAACGGCTGCACACGCAGCCACGCGAGCGCGGCGAGTTGATCGCTCAGATGATCCGTCTCGAGCAGCCGCACCAGCGTTGACGCGCCCGCCGAAATGCCGCCGGCCTCGATAGCTGCGGCGATTTGGTCGCCGATGTACGGCCCGGCGGACGCGCTGAGGCCCTGGCCGCGGCGGTACGGGCCGAAGAAGATCCACCCGCGGCCGGCGAACACGGGGCCGAGCGCGTCGAACGCCTGCTGGCTCAACATGCCGGCCGCGCTCCCGTGGTTGTAGACGATCGCGGGAAACGGTCCGTCGCCGGGCGGCTTGAAGAGGACGCCGTGCAGCGTCAGCGCGCCGCTCGGAAACGTGACGACGTCGCTCGACGCCGCGAACGCAAGAAGTGGCAGGCCGCAGAGGGCGGCGAGGCAGGCGAGCATCGTGCGCGCATGTCGCATCAGCTCGATTTTAGGCCCGTGAATTGCCGCGTGCGCGGCCTATACTCCAGTCGATTCCGAGGAGGTTGCATGCGCGCGACTCGTTCGATCCTGTGTGTTGCGGCGGCGCTCTCGACGGTGGCGTGCAGTGCGGGCGGCGCCGCGGGCGGCGGCGCGCCCGCGCCGCGCGTCGAGCCGGCCACCTATTCGGTCGCCGACGTCTATCAGAACACGCGGTTCCGCGGCATCGCCTGGTCGGCCGACAGTCGAACGGTGCTCGTGTCCTCCGACCTGTCCGGAATCTGGAATGCGTACGCCATCCCGCGATCGGGCGGCGCGCCACAGCCGCTGACGCACTCGACGACAAACTCGGTGTTCGCGCTGTCGTTTTTCCCCGCCGACGACAGGTTCCTCTACTCGAGCGATCAGGGCGGCAACGAGCTGACCCACGTCTACGTGCAGGCGCCGGACGGATTGACGACGGATCTCACGCCGGGCGAGAAGCTGAAGGCCAACTTCCTCGGCTGGTCCGGCGACGACAAGTCGCTGTTCATCTCGACCAACGAGCGCGATCCGAAGTACTTCGACGTCTACGAGATCTCGATCGACGGCTACCGGCGCGCGCTCTTCTACCGCAACACGGACGGCTTCGACATCGGCCCGATCTCGCGCGACAAGCGGTACATCGCGCTGTCGAAGCAGCGCTCGTCGGCAGACGCCGACATCTTCGTCTACGACCGCACCACGAAGAAGGCGAGCAACATCACCACACACAAAGGCACCGTCAACAACACGCCGGCCGATTTCTCGCCCGACAGCGCGCGCCTCCTCTATACGTCGGACGAGGGCGGCGAGTTCGCGTCGCTGCGCGCGTTGACGCTCGCCGACGGTGCGTCGACCGTCGTGTATCAGGAACAGTGGGACGTGGCCGCGGCGCGGTACTCGAAGAGCGGCAAGTACCTGATCATCGCCGTGGACGACGACTCGCGGTCCGTCTATCGCGTGCTGGACGGGTCGACGCTGAAGCCGGCGGCGATCACGCTGCTGCCGCCCGGCTCGATTCACGCGCTGACGATCGCGCGCGACGATTCCGCCGTCGCCTTCTACGCCACGGACGGCAGCGCGCCGGACGATCTGTATGCGGGGCCGGTGGGCTCGCATTCGCAGCCGCTCACGAATTCGCTCAATCCGAAAATCCGCCGGGAGGATCTCGTCGTCCCGACCATCGCGCGCTTCAAGTCGTACGACGGCGTCGAGGTGCCTGGGGTGCTCTACACGCCGCACCAGGCGACGCCGCAGACGAAGGCGCCGGCGCTCGTGATGGTGCACGGCGGGCCCGGCGATCAGGCGACCGTCGCCTACCGCGCGCTGACGCAGGCGCTGGCCAACCACGGCTACGTCGTGTACGACATCAACAACCGCGGCAGCTCCGGCTACGGCAAGACGTTCTTTCAGATGGACGATCGCAGGCACGGCGAGGCGGACCTTGGCGATGTCGTCGCCAGCAAGGGGATGCTCGTCGCCACCGGCAAGGTGGATCCCGATCGCATCGGCATCCTCGGCGGCAGCTACGGCGGCTACATGGTCCTCGCCGCGCTCACGCTGCAGCCGGACGCGTTCAAGGCGGGCGTCGATCTGTTCGGCATCTCGAACTGGATCCGGACGCTCGAGAGCATTCCGCCGTGGTGGGGATCGTTTCGCGACGCGCTCTACGCCGAGATGGGCGATCCGAAAGCGGACGCGGCGCGCCTGCGCCGCATCTCGCCGCTCTTCAACGCGGACAAGATCAAGGCGCCGTTGATGGTGCTCCAGGGCGCCAACGATCCACGCGTGCTGAAAGTGGAGTCCGACGAGATCGTCGCCGCCGCCCGAAAGAACGGCGTGCCGGTCGAGTACGTCGTCTTCCCGGACGAAGGCCACGGCTTCGTGAAGAAGGACAACGAGATCAAGGGCTACAGCGGCGTGATCGCGTTTCTCGACGCGCACTTGAAGCAGCGCCCGGCGGCGTCGACGCACTGAAAGACGGCGCGGCGCGGAGCGCCGGCACACCGCTGCCCGCAACTGCATGCGCCGGCGCCCCGGGACCTACTGCGTCCGCCGGCTCGAGCCGACGTACGACAAAAGGCCTCCTTCGACGCAACGAGAGACACCGTGGATCATTACGAAACGCTGCAGATCAACGCGAACGCCGAGCCCGAAACGGTCCACCGCGTCTACCGCCTGCTCGCGCAGCGGTACCACCCGGACAACAAGGACACGGGCGACGCGACGCGCTTTCGCGCGCTCACCGAGGCGTACGAGGTGCTGAGCGATCCCGA
>QHWK01000047.1:1676-9560 GCA_003223775.1 Acidobacteriota bacterium | reverse complement strand
GCGATGCAGTCCTCGGCGAGCGCCCACGCGCGCTCGTTCATGTGGAAGTCGATCATGCGCGTCGCGCCGAGACGAGCTCCGACAGCAGGAGCGCGACCGCCGCCGCCGGCGCGGCCCGCGCAGCATCGCCGCCGACGTCCGCCGAGAGCTCGTGCGCGGCAAGCCCGCTCGCGCGCGCGGCCGCTCGCGCGAGAAACGCGCCGCTGCCGGCGACGACGGCACAGCGCGGCGCTGCGGCGCCAAGACGACGGATCACCTGGCGGATGCCGAGCGCGATCTGCCGCGTCTGCGCACGCGCGACGTGTTCCGCCAACGCGGTCACGCCGCCGTCGTCGAGCGTCTCGGCATCGGCGCAGACGATGCGGCGGAGGCGCGCGCCGGCCTCCGCCCTGCTGCATCCGCGGCCGTCCGGCGTTTCGCACGTGTACTCGCCCGCGTCGATGACGCCGAGCCACCGGTAGACGTCCGCCGCGACGGCAAAGTGCTCGGCGGCCACGCGGCAGGAACGCCCCGCGATCGGCACGGAGCGGACGATTGCGCAGAGCGGCGTGCGCAGGCATCCGGTGTAGACGAGCTCGCCGGATCGCAGCCGCGCCGTATCGGTCAGGCCCTCGGCGACGATGCGCCCGCCGACGATCGGGATGATGTCTGCCGTCGTGCTGCCGACGTCGACGAGCAGCGCATCCGCGACAGCGCGCGCGACGATGGTCGCGGCCGCCACCCAGTTCGCCGCGGCGACGTCGAGCGGCGATCGCCGCGCGTCGTCAGGCGTGCGAAACGATCCGTCGACGCCATAGATCCACAACGGCGACTGCGGGAACGCCGTCTCGAATGCGCCGACGACGAATGCGACACCTTCACGTTTCGTCGCGAAACAGTCGGCGAGCTCCGCCGTCATCGTCACGCCCATGACGGCGTTCGCGCCGCCGCGCGCGGCGAGCGACGCGAGCAGGGACGGCAGGCGCTCGCGCTCGCGCCAGAGCGGAAACGCGCGTTCGACGACGACGGCACGGCGATCGCCGTCGAGGCGCGCCATCTTGATGTTGGCGCCGCCGACGTCCCAGCCGACGACGGCGTCAGAAAGCACGTGCTGAAAGCCTCGGCTTACACGCGACGCACTTCTCCATCACGACCACATCGCCCGATGCGGAAAAGCGGACGCGCCGCCGGGCGCGCGGCGCCGACGGCGGCAGATCGCCCGCGCACGCGGCGATCGCGAGCGCGGCGACGTTCTCGTCGAGCGCCGCCCGCACGCCCAGATACGCGGTCGTGAGACGCGGGTTGATCTCGATCGCCACCGCGCCGGCACCGGTGAGGATCACGTCGACGCCGACGAAGCCGCGCAGCCCGCGCACGGCGCGGCAGGCGGAGGTCGCCACGGCAATCGCCTGCGCGGCGCGCGGATGATCGAACGGCGTCAGCCCGCCGCGGTACGCGAACGGCGGCGAGCCGCCGAGCGCCTGCGCGTTCACCGTCAGCGCGATCGCATCGAGTCCGTTCACGAGGAGCGACACGCTCGCGGCCGATCCGCGAACGTACGGCTGCAGCACGGCGCTGCCGCTGCGCGTGGCCGCGCGCGCGCGATCGACCGCCCCTTGCAGTTCGCGCGCGCTGCGGGCGAGGCGGACGCCGTCGCTGCCGGCGCCGCGCGCCGGCTTCACGACGACGGGATAGCCGATGCGGCGCGCAGCCGACGCCGCGTTCGCGCGGCGGCCGAGCGCGTGCGTCGCGGGACACCTGACGCCGTCGCCGGCCAACAACGCGGGCAGCCGTGCCTTGTCCGACGCGAGGCGAATCGCGTCCGACGACGAGCCGAGCAGCATCTTCCGATGTTTCTCCACGCGCGCCGCCAGCCGTTCGAGGCAGCGATCGGTCTCCGGCGCGATGAGCCACACCGCGTCGACCTCGTCGACGAGCGCGTCGAGCGCCGCGGCACGCGCGCGATCGCCGGGTGGCAGCGCGACGACGTCGACGCTGCCCGGCAGGTCCCGAGGCACGCGCGCGTCGGCGGTCGTGACGATCCGATGCGAGCCGATCGCGACGAGATCGGCCGCGAGCGCGGCGCGCATGGCGGCGCCCTCGTGCGCGAGCGATGCGGGCACCCGCCGCCCGGCGAGCCCGCCTCCGCTCGCGTACTCGTAGACGAGAATCCGCACGCTAGCTCGCGATCTGCTGCAGGTGGAACTGGTGTTTGCCGAGCTTGCCGCCGTAGTTCCCGGCCGTGATCTCCACGACGCCGGGGCGGCTCGCGGCCTCGATGCCGACGCGCAGCGCCGATTCGATCGACGGCCGATCCAGACCGTCGACGACGATTTCGAGGACCGCGTTCACCTCCGGCGGGAGCGCCGTGACGACGTCGCCGCGGCCGCGCAGCGTCGGACAGTACGCGTCGTTGGTGGACGCGATCAGCTGCTTGTAGTGCTTCGCGCCGATCTTGCTGCCGCTGCGCACGATGCCGCCCGGAAACGGCAGCATCACGCCGCGCACGCGGCGCATCGCGTCGGCGGCGGCTTCGGCCGCCGCCAGCGCCGACGCGTGATCGATCGCGAGGATCAGCAGGTTCCCGCCGCCGATCGCCTTCTGCACGCCGAAGGTCTCCTGCACGAGGAACTCGCCGTCCATCACGGGGATGCGCCAGTAGCGCCGTCCGTCGAGAAACTTGCTGGACTGGTAGCGATCGCCGAAATGGCGCAGCAGGCCGCCGACGACGACGCGCTCGTCGCCCTCCGGCAGCCCGTCGAAGCACGCCGTCGTCGGACAGGTGAGCACGCTCTGCCCGACGCGATCGACGAGCCGCTGCGCGAGGCCGGCGGCGTCGAACGCGAACAGCAGGACGCTGACGCCGGGGCGGCCGTCGGGCGTTTCGTCGGGCGTGAGATCGGCCTCGATGCCCGCTTCGACCTTGCAGCCGATCACGGAGGTCGCGAAGCCGGTCATCGACTGCGCGGCGGTCCGCGCCCACGCGGCCGACCGCGCGGTGACGAGGACGCGCGCCGCGCGCATGTCGAAGGCCTCGGCGAAGGTGTCGGCGATCCGCGGTCTCAGGGCTTGGGGGCCTTCGGCGGTTTGATGCGACCCTCCCAGAGGCTCTTGTTATTTTCCTCGCAGGAGTACTCCATCATCTCCCAGTCGGGCCGCAGCGTGAAGGTGCGCGTGTTGACGATCGGCTTCGTGTAGGCCTTCGGATCCTCGACGGTCATCTCGTACGAGATGTGCCCGAGGTCGGGCCGCGTGAAGCGCTGCACGACGTGCATCTGATCGCTGTGCGGGTGGCCGATCGTGTCGAGGCGCGTGCGGTCGTTGAAGTTCACCGTGTCGATGACGAGCGCGTCGCCGTCCCAGTGCCCGACCGAATCGCCGAACCACGTCGGGATGCCCTGACGATGCGGACGGCCGTCGATCGGCACGACGACGAACCACGAGTTCTGCTCGAAGAGGAACGTGAAGTACTTGTCGGACTGCACGATCTGCATCGGCTCCGGCGTGTTGACCGAGCGCGTCATGCCGAACGGGAGGCACGCGCCGGTGTAATCCCCTTCGGCGGCGTCGTACTTCTTCCACTCCGCTTCGCCCCACGGCGTGAACGGCAGGACGGACATGCCCTTCTGATCGCGGCCGTCCTTGCTCATGTCCGGCACGTACGGCTTGGACCAGACGCCGCTGAAATCGACCTTGCCGGCGGCCGTGTGCGGCGTCGGCCCTTCGGGCGGCTTGAAGTCGCGCTGCGCCGCGGCGATCGCCGGCAGCGCGGCGATCGCGGCGAAGAGCGCGATGAGGCGCGCGGCACGTCGCGTCATGGCGGCCCTACTTCTTCGGCAGCGGCGGCGGCGGATTGTCGCCGCCCACGGATCCCGCGAACACGCTGCGGCCGTCCGCGAGCTTCACCATGCGCGCGTTGCAGGTCTTCGATCCGTCTTTGGCGAGCGCGCCGTCGATCGTGATCGTGTCGCCCATCTTCAGCGAGTTCGGGCTCCAGCCGTTGCGCGTCAGCGTGTTCGGCGGACCGCCCTCGCACTGCCAGGCCTGCACGGCGCCGTGGTCGTCCTTCACATCGAGATAGATCCAGATGTGCGGGTTCGCCCATTCGAGCTTCGTGACCGAGCCCTGGAGCGTGACGGTCTTGTTCGCGTCGAATTCGGCGGCGAAGGAGTGGTGGGCGACGACCGGTTTGACGAACGCGAGCGCGACGACAACCGCGAGGATCGGACCTTTCATGTCCATAAACGCTCCGCCTGGGCCATTTTGTACACCGAAGAAGCCGCGTCCGCAACCACGTCGTGCCGAATTCGATGTAGGGCGACCCTTTCCGAGGACGGCCTGCGTGCTCAACCGCGCGGCTGCCAGACGAGAATTTCGCCGCGGCCCGGGACCGCGGAGTCGCCAGTGTAACGCTGATAGCGGCCCTGCTGGTCGTCGTACGGCAGCGCGCAGCCGAGCGGGGCGAGCCGCCGCGCGTACAGGCGCAGGAACGTCGGGTTGTAGGCCGCCGCGAACGCGAAGGTCGGCAAGAGCGCGATCGGCTTCAGCGAGATGATGGTGCCGCGGTTCATCCAGGCGCCGGTGCGCAGCTCCGCGCCGTCGCGCAGCACGATCGTGCCGCCCTTCATCTGCAGGCCGGCGAAATCGCGCACCATGCCGCCGACGACGATGGTCCCGCGCTTCATGCGCATGCCGACCTCGAGCCCGGCGGAGCCGTCGACGACGACGACGCCGTCGGTCATGCCCGACGGCGCGCCGCGGTACGCGGCGCCGATCTGGCCGCCGGCGTTTCCGTGGACGTGAATGAGGCCGCCCGACATCTCGGCGCCGAGCCAGTCGCCGGCGTCGCCCCAGACTTCGATCGTGCCGCCGGCCATCGCCGACCCGAGGTGCATGCCGGCGCCGCCGCGGATGCGCAGCACGCCGCGCGTCATGCCGCGGCCGATCCACTTCACGCGGCGCACGTCGCCGTGAATCTCGACCTCGTCGCTCGGCTCGCCCTCCACGGCGAAGAAGTCGTCGAGGCGCCGCTGCCGTTTGCCGAGTTGAACCGGCAGCGCGCGGATCTCATCGATCGTCAGTGGCGCGATCGTGTCCGGCGAGAGCACGTCGGCTTCGAGCGGCACCGGCGGCGGCTCCCTGAGCGTGAGCGTGATCACGTCGCGTGATTGTAAGCGCGCGCGCGCGTCGGAAAGCAACCGCGGAGCGCGCAGAGACCGCAGAGACAAGATAACCACCGAGACACGATGACAGTGAGAAGAGCCATCGCCGCCTTTGGAACGACGCGCCGCGCGTCGGCCGGCTGCGCCGGCCGGGAACACCGCTCACGAAAAGTGAGAAACACGACGACATCGCATTCAGTCGTCGTGTTTTCTCGCTTTTCGAGAGCGGTGGCCGCCGCGAAGCGGCGGCGCGCGGCGCAATGTCTCTGCAGCGTCGTTCGAACTCTGTGTGCTCTGTGCGCTCTGTGGTTGCTTTCCGTCGATCACGCGCCGCCGCACGGGATCACCTCGGGATCCCGGAGGCGCTCCATCTCCACGGGGTAATTCGCGAACGATATCGTGTAGACCTTCTCGAAGAGCGGCCGGATGTAGTCCTCGACCGTGGCGTCGTACGCCGGCTGCACGATCATCTCCCTGCCGTCCACGACTTCCCGCACGTCGCCCTCCTCGACGACGATCGCGCCGCCCTTGATCACGTAGCGCGGGTACGAGAAGAGGAAGCCGTGATCGGGCCTGGCCGGATAGATCGCGACGTCGGCGTCGGCGCCGACGCCGAGATGGCCCTTGCGCGCGAGGCCGAGCGATCGCGCCGGGCCGGCGGCCGTGATGATCGCGATCTCCGAGAGCGTGTATTCGCGGTCGAGATCGGCGAGCACGATCCGCTGCCGCGCCTTCTCCGGCAGCTGCTTCACCTGCGCCTTGCGGAACTCCGCGTTCATCAGCAGGTGGATGATTTCCGGATACCGCCAGAAGCAGCCGCCGTTGGGATGATCGGTCGTGAGAAAGATCCGCCACGGATCGTCGATGAGCAGCAGCAGCTCGAGCCCCACCGCCCACTGCACCGCGTTCACCAGATTCCGATCCTTGTAGACGTACGGCACGATGCCGCAGCCGGTCTCGTTCTCGACGTCGAGGTTCCCCCACTTGCGGCCGGTGAGCTGATAGAGCGCATCGTGCTCCAGTCGTCGCCGCCGTACGCGTGGAACTGCAGATGCGCGAGGTGCGCGCGATGGCCCGACAGCACGTTCATGGTCTCGATCGTGGTGGCGAAGTTGCCGGGCACGCCGAGGTTGTTGCAATGGAGGTGGACCGGATGCGGGAGCTTCAGGTCGTCGGCGATCGAGGCGAGGCTCGCAATGATCTGCGCCGGCGTGACCTTCTTGTAGCCTTCGATCGGAGCGTGGAGCGTGTTCGCGTTCTTCCCCCACTTCCACGCCTCGACGCCGCCGGGGTTCACCGCCTTGACGCCGTACGCCTTCGCCGCCCCCACGAGCCACGCCACGACGTGTTTCGCGCGCTCGGCTTCGCCGGCCTCGAGCAGGTCGAGGACGAACTCGTTGTTCGCCATCAGCACGAGCGACGTCTTGTCGACGATCGGGATGTCGTGCAGCTCTTCGTGCGTGTGCCGCGCGGAGAGAATCGGCACCGCCGCTTCGTTCACCGTCGTCCAGCCCATGCCGGCGTACAGGTAGCCGGTGGCGAAGGTGGTCGGCGTCATGCCGCCGAGGCCGGCGCGCCGGTCGAGGCCGTGCAGGAACTTGCGCGCGGCGCGCTGATTCTCCGGCACGAGGCCGCGCGCGAAGTTGAGCGCGCCGCCGGCGACATGCGTGTGGACGTCCACGCCGCCGGGCATCACGATCATGCCCGCCGCGTCGATCATGCGCGCGCCCGCCGCCAGATCGCTCTCGGCGACGTGTCGCTAGTGTAGGGCGACCCTTTCAGGGTCGCCGGCCGGTGTCGCTAGTGTAGGGCGACCCTTTCAGAGTCGCCGGCCGGTGTCGCTAGTGTAGGGCGACCCTTTCAGGGTCGCCGGCGCGGGCGTCCACGCCGGCTTCGCGGCGACGGCCTGGCGAATGCGGCGGATCACCTCTTCGTCGGTGGGATAGGGCGACACGAGCGCGGGGCGCAGCGGCAGCGGGATCTCGTCCATGCGGTACGCGGTGCCGCGCGCGCTGACGCCGGTGACCGCCGTCGTGATGTGCACGCGCGCGAGGCGGCTCGTGTGCGTCACCTTCGGATCGAGGACGATCGTCGGAATCCGCGCGAGATGATCGATGCCCGGCTGCGGCATCGTCGCGCCCGGATCGGCGCCGAGCACGAGCGCCGCGTCGTTGTCGCCGCGGACCAGCAGATCGACGGTGGAGAATTCACCGGGGTTGAAGCGCGGGTAGCCGCGCGACAGATCGATGCCGAACGGATAGCCGGTCGTCCAGCGGAGCACGACGTCGGCGCCGGTGACGTTGCCGTGGCCGCGCATCGGCATGCAGACGAACTTCGTGAACGCGTTCATCTCGGCGGTGAGGCTCAGGATCGCGGCCGAGTTCATGTGCTTGCCGCGCGTCATCGACACGCCCATGCCGAAGAAGATCACGCCGAAGCGCGCGCGCTTCATGCGATCGACGATCTCCTGCAGGCGCTCGACGGCGACGCCGGTTTCGGCGACGCGCCCGGCGTCCACGTGCTGGCCCTTGACGAGCGCGCGCAGCGTCGTCGCGAGCTCGAAATCCTTGCCCGGACGAATCTGGAGAAAGATGTCGGCGGCCTTCGCGCTCGGCGTCTCGCGGATGTCGACGAGCACCATCGTGCGGCCCTTGCGGCCCTCGGGCACGAACTTGCCCTTCGGCGTCAGCGTGTACTTGGTGAAATGGCGCGGGTGGCACTCGGCCGGATTGCCGCCCCAGTA
>QHWK01000047.1:0-1651 GCA_003223775.1 Acidobacteriota bacterium | reverse complement strand
CGGCGAGCGCGACGGCCTCGCGCTGCGCCTCGCACGTGACGTTGCTGAGGCCGTAGACGAGCGGCATGTCCGCGTCGTAGAGATAATCCGCGGCCGCCTGAATCGCCGCGTCGAGCGGCGCCGGCTTGCCGTCGACGAGCGCGTCGGGAAACGCGCGCTCCGCGGTGTGATGCTTGAACCAGGCGTCCCCGAGGCTGCAGGCATTCTTCGCCTTGACGATCCGCTCGGCGTCGGCGTGCAGCTCGATGTCGTCGCACACGCACCCGCAGAACGTGCAGGTGGCGTTCTTCACGACGGTAAGATTCACTGGCGTCCCTTGCCGCCCGTCCCGGGCGGGATCACGAAGGTTCAACCGAGCTCGCGGCCGGGGAAACTGCCGCGCGTGCGGCGCGGCATGTAGCGGCCTGCATCGACGAGCTCCCACGACGACACGTCCGCCGCACGCGACGGCAGCGGCGGCGCCGCCTTCGCTCTTCGGCGCGACCTGTTTCTACGCGACGGCTTCGACGTCAACTTCCCAACCCTTCGATGTCGGCATGCCCGTGCCGTCGGTGTCGCGGCCCATCAGCCGGCACGTCGGCGGGCCGTAGGGCACGAAGATCATCCCGATCGGAACCTTGCCTTCGACGCACGTGAAGACGACCGCCGCGTGCTCCGTGCTGATGCGCACGCTGCCGCCGGCGTGAATGCCGACCGCCTTCATGTCGTCGGGGTGCATCGTCACCGTGCTGACCGTCGCCTGATACTCCGCCGAGTCCTTGCCGATATTGATCTGCTGGCCCTGCTTCGTCGTGCGGCCGGCGTTCATGATGAAGCGCTTGCGTTCCAACCTGATACCGTCCCCCGCGCATCGAGATCATAGCATGGCGATCGCATCGTGAATCCGCGCCGCGCGGCGGACGAGCTCGGTGTAGCACGCCGCCGAGCCGCGGCCGGACGCGTAGACGGTGCACACCGGATGGCCTGCACGAATCTGCGCGCCAGGACGCGGCACGTCGTGAAGATCGCCGGCGGCGCGTGATTCGCCCAGCCACGACGACGTGTCGGCGACCGTGACGCCGTGCCGCGCGAAGACGACAGCCTTGCCGATCGTGGGTGCGGCGCGGCGCGCACGAGCGAGATCGAAATCCGGGAGCGCTTCGTCGCGGCACGCCGCGGCGTGCACGCCGAACGCGGAGAGGCCGTACGCGCGCTCGACGAGCTCCATCGAGGCGCACCACCGCGGGTTCACCTCGATCGCGCATGGAACGCCGGCGCCGACGATCATGTCGATGCCGTTCACGCCCACGAGCGCGAATTCTTCGCAGAGTGCGCTCGCCAACGCGCGCGCCGGCTCGAACACGTCATCGTCTTCGCCCGCGGCGGTGAGGATGTTGCCGCAGTAGCGGAAGCCGGAGCCGCCGAACGCCGCGTCGCCGATCAGCTGACGACAGAGGCCGAGCGGCACGGCGCGGCCGCGCGCGCCGACCAAGACGATCGACGCCGGCATGCCGTCGATGAACTCCTGAATGTAGGAGCCGCGCGGGACGCGCGTCCCTTCACGCCACCACCCCACGCCGTGGCCTCCGCCGGAGGCGCGGGGCTTCACCAGACGTGGGGATTGGGGATTGGGGATTGGGGATTGGGGGTTGGGGATCGGGGATTGGGGATT
>QHWK01000869.1 GCA_003223775.1 Acidobacteriota bacterium | reverse complement strand
CCGCAGGCCGTCGGGCGGACGATCTCGCTCGATCGCCAGCCGTACACGATCGTCGGCGTGATGAGCGATCGCTTCCAGTTTCCGCCGCGCGGCGCCGGCCGCAATTTCGAGCCGGCGTCGGTGCTGCTTCCCATCGCGTTTACGCCGCGCGAGCGGCAGGGATGGGGCAGCATGTACAACAACACGCTCGTCGCGCGGCTGAAGCCCGGCGTGGGCATCGAGCAGGCGCGCGCCGAGATCGCGTCGCTCAGCCCGTCGCTCATCAGGCACTACCCGCCGCCGCTGCAGGAGGCCGGGTTTCTGAACGGCCTGACGCTGCCAGTCACGCCGCTCGCCGACGAAGTCGTCGGCGACACCAGGCGTATGATCCTGGTGCTCATGGGCGCGGTCGCGATCGTGCTGCTCATCGGCTGCGTCGATGTTGCGAACCTGATGCTGACGCGCGCCGGCTCCCGGCAGCGCGAGCTGGCCCTGCGCGGCGCGCTCGGCGCGAGCCCGGCTCGAGTCGTGCGGCAGCTGCTCACCGAAGGGCTCGTCCTCGCGGCGATCGGCGGCGCGGCGGGCCTGCTGCTCGCGCGCGCGGCGATGGACGCGATGCTCTCGTTCGTCGGCGACGCGCTGCCGCGCGCCGACTCGGTCGCCTTCGATCGGCGCGTCGTCGTCTTTACGGCGGTGCTGTCGCTCGCGACGCCGCTGCTCTTCGGCGTGATGCCGGCGCTGCGCGCGGCGCTGCGCTCGACGTTCGACGCGCTCAAGGAAGGCAGCCACGGATCGACCGCCGGCCGCGAGCGGCAGCGTCTGCTGGGCGGCCTCGTCATCGCGCAGTTCGCGCTCGCGTTGATGCTGTCGGTCGGCGCCGGCCTGCTTGCGCGCAGCTTCGTCCGTCTGCTTGCGGCGAGCCCCGGCTTCCGCTCCGAGCAGGCCGTCACCGCATCGGTGCAGCTGCCGTCGGGCCGCTACGCGGATGGGCGCAGCGTGAAGGCCTTCTACCACCAGGCCGTCGAGGCGATGCGGACGATTCCCGGCGTGACGGCGGCCGCGGCCGGCACCGATCGGCCGCTGCACATTCAGGAGCGGCGGACGTTCACGCCCGACGCGACCGGCGCGAGGATGCCGACGCTCAGCCGCCTGATCGCCGCGTCGTGGACCGCCGGCAGCTACTTCGAGGCGCTCGGCGTGCCGCTGCGCCGCGGCCGGTTCTTCACCGACCAGGACGGCCGAAGCGCCGCGCGCGTCGTGATCGTCAGCGAGATGTTCGCCCGGCGCGTCTGGCCCAATCAGGATCCGATCGGACGTCAGCTGAAATGGGGCATCGACGTCCCGCAGAACAACTCGCCGTGGATGACCGTCGTCGGCGTCGTCGGCGACGTGAATCAGAGCGCGCTCGGCACCGAGGTGATTCCGCAGACTTACGAGCCGATCGATCAGCAGCCGAACGGCCCCGTGAATTTCTACCGCCGCATCAACCTCGTCGTGCGCAGCGGCGGCGATGCGGGCGCCGTGCTCTCTGCCGTCCGCGGCGCGATGCGTCGCCTCGATCCCGAGCTCCCGCTCTCCGAGCCCATGCCTGCGGCGGACGTCGTCAACGAGTCGGTGAAGCCGCAGCGGTTCAGCATGACGGTCGTCGCGCTGTTCGCGCTCGTCGCGCTCGGCCTCGCGGCGATCGGGATCTACGGCGTGCTCGCGAACGCGGTGACGCAGCAGACCCACGACGATCGGCACGGCGGGGGCGCTCGCGCTCACGCGCGTGATGGCCGGGCTGCTCTACGAAGTGCGTCCGACCGACGGCGCCACCTTCGCCGGCGCCGCGCTGCTGCTCGCCGCCCTCGCCGTTGTCGCGAGCCTCGTGCCGGCCTGGAGGGCTACACGCGTCGATCCGCTCGTCGCGCTGCGCGCTGAATGATCGAGTAACGGATCATCACGAAGACACGAAGATCCACGAAGAACACGAAATCACAAGCCGCTCCCTGACAACGCACCCATCCGATTTCTCGTCTAACGCGGCATGCTCGGCGATCTTCGCTACGCCGCGCGGCTGCTGGTCAGGAACGCGGGCTTCACGCTGATCGCGACGCTCGTCCTCGCGCTCGGCATCGGCGCGAATACGGCGATCTTCAGCGTCGTGGACGCCGTGCTGCTGCGGCCGCTGCCCTACGCGGACGAGCAGCGG
>QHWK01000046.1 GCA_003223775.1 Acidobacteriota bacterium | reverse complement strand
ACGACAACAGCAGAGTCGTGAAGCTGGATCGCGACGGCAAACCGTCGGTCGCGTACTCCGCCACGCATACGGGCGGCGCGTTGTCGATAAGCGCGAAGGGAAACCTGTTCATCATCGAGCGCGGTCTGCGCATGAAGATCGAGCAGCTCTCGCCTGAGCGAAAACTCCTGGCGGACAGCTTCCAGGGCGAGCCGCTCGACTGCATCGGCGGCGTCATCAACGACGTGGCCGCGGACAGCCGCGGCGGCGTGTACTTCACGATGGGCGGACTGTTCCACGCCGACGCGAAGGGTGTGGTCACCAGGTACGGCGAAAACCTCTTCACCAACGGCGTCGTCCTCAGCCCTGACGAGAAGACGCTCTACGTCACCAACGGGACGACGCTCGCGGCGTTCGACGTGCAGCCGGATGGACTGCTGACGAACCAGCGCGTGTTCGCGACGTTCACCGCGGGCGGCGGCGACGGCAGCACGATTGACTCGCAGGGGCGCGTCTACGTGACGACGGGCGCGGGTGTCGAGGTCATCGGACGCGACGGCAAACTTCTCGGCGTCATTCCCACACCGCGCAGCGTCATCAGCTGCGCGTTCGGCGGGAAGGACAAGAAGACGCTGTTCGTCCTCGCGCGCGGCGCGCAGGACGCCGACGGGACCGAGGTGGCCAATGCGGCGCAGGTCTGGGCGATTCAGACGATCGCGCAGGGCTACAAGGGCCGCGCGAAGTAAGTTACGATCCACGGCGTTCAGGAGAGGACCATGGCTTCACGCTTGACGTCATCGGCGCTTGTCGCGGTGGTCGCCGCAGGTTTCTTCCTGTGCGCGTCGACGCCGCTCGGCGCGCAGTGGTTCAAGTATCCGACCGCGGACGTGCCGAGTGGCGCCGACGGGAAACCCGGCCTGACGGCGCCAACGCCCCGCACACGCGAGGGCAAACCAGATTTCTCGGGGATGTGGCTCACGGGCGACGGCAGACCGTGCCCTCCTCGGGGCGACGAGTTCCGAGTCTGTGGCCCGGAGTTGCCCATGTCGCGCTACGGCATCAACATCGGTGCGGGTGCGCCGGGCGGCCTCCCGTACCGGCCGTGGGCCGCGCAGCAGGTGAAGACGCAGATCGAACAGCACGCCAAAGACGATCCGCACGTGCGCTGCATGCCCGACACGTTCGTGCGCTCGTATGGCCTGCCGCACATGCAGAAGTTCATCCAGACGCCGCGCCTCCTCGTGATGCTCGACGAGCTGAACGCGAACTATCGCCAGGTCTTCCTCGACGGACGGCCGCTGCCGGAGGATCCTCAGCCGTCGTGGAACGGGTATTCGTCCGCGAAGTGGATCGACGACACGCTCGTCGTGGATTCGATTGGATTCCGCGATGGTCTGTGGCTCGACTCGGTCGGCACCCCGTTGACCGACGCGGCGAAGGTTCGGGAGCGAATCCGACGGCCGGACTTCGGACATCTCGAGGTCGAGGTCACCATCGACGATCCGAAGGCGTACACCAAGCCCTGGACGGTGACCTTGACGCAGGCCATCGTGCTCAACACCGAGCTCGTGGACGAGATCTGCGTTGAAAACGAGAAGGACATCCGGCATCTCGTAGGCAAGTAGCCAGGTAGGGCGAGGCTTTCAGCCTCGCCTCGGCGGCCCTGAAAGGGCCGCCCTACGGCCAGAACTTCCGGCTCGCGATAGCGGCGCCCTGCGAGAGCGAGGCGAGCTTGGCCCAGACGACGTCCGGGTCCACACCGCCCGATCCGACGTGAATGCTGAAGCCGCAGTCGACGCCGGCCATGACGTTGTCGCGGCCGACGAGCCGCGCATACCGCTCGATGCGCTGCGCGACGAGCTCGGGATGCTCGATGTAGTTGGACTGGCATTCGATCACGCCCGGTATCAGCACCTTGCCCTCCGGCACTTTGACCGTCTCGAACACCACCCACTCGTAGCCGTGGCGCGGGTTCGCCGCCTCGAACTGGATGGCGTGCGGCTTCGCCTTCCACACGACGTCGATGATCTCCTGGAGCGGCACGTCGTAATGGTGCGGACCGGGATAGTTGCCCCAGCACAAGTGCATCCGGACCTGCCCGGCCGGAATGTTCACGAGCGCTCGATTGAGCGCCTCGATGTTCAGCTCCATCTGCTCGCGAAAGCCGGCAAGGTCGAGGTCCTTGAACTGCGTGTGGCGTCCCATCGCGAGGTCGGGACAGTCGACCTGCAGCGTCACGCCGGCGGCCGCGATCGTTTCGTACTCGTGCCGCATCGCCTCCGCGATCGCGAAGACGTAGTCTTCGTGCGTCCGGTAGTACTCGTTCTTGAAGAAGAACGCGGTCACTCCCGGCGAGGCCGCCGTCAGGAACGCGCCCGCCGCGCCGTGCGCCTCGACCGCGCTCTTCAACCGCTCGACATCTCTGCGCGGCGCCTCCAGGTCGCGCACGCCGATCGCCGCGTTGCACGCGGGCGCCTTCCGGTGCTTGCGCCCCGGGTCGGCGGCCACACGGGCCTTCGTGTTCGGCAGAGCCTCGATGTCCTGAAACACGTAGGTCGTCGCGGCGCTTCCGCCGAAGCCGTTCAACCGGTCCTTGATGTAGGTGGCGTAGCTGGGCTTCCCCCATTCCCCGTCGTTGACGATGTCGATCCCGGCGTTGATCTGTCGCGCGACGACGTCCGGCACTCCGCGTCGCACGCGCTCCTCGATTGCCGCGGCGTCCACGGGAATCCCGTCCTCGCGCGCCCAGATCATCGCAATCAGATCGTCGGGCCGCGGGAGGCTGCCGACATGTGTGGTGAGAAACCGGCGACGGGTCGCCATATTCGGAGATCCTCGATGAGGCGCGGGTAAACTATCACGGACCTGCAGGCTCGCGAATGCGAGCGTGCGACGCGGAACGACCATGAGAATCGTAGGACTACGAGTCGGCAGGGCCGCCGCAACAGGCGCGATGTTCGCCGCCGCGCTCGCGATCGTAGGCAGCCTGCGCGCGGCTGTCCAAGAGCCGGTCCGGATCGAGGCGGGCCTGATTTCCGGCGCCGCCGCGGCCGCACCTGGCGTCCGCGTGTTCAAGGGCATTCCATTCGCGGCCGCGCCGATCGGTCGGCTGCGGTGGCGCGCGCCGCAGCCGGCAGCGAAGTGGACCGGCGTTCGCCGCGCCGACACTTTCGGCAACGTCTGCGTGCAGCCGAAGGGCGTGGGACGGCTGAACGTGTCGGTCGATCTTCCCGATTCGCCCGCGGCGAGCGAGGACTGTCTGTACTTGAACGTGTGGACGGCCGCCAGCTCGGCGTCCGAGCGGCGTCCGGTGATGGTCTGGATCTTCGGCGGCGCGTACTCCGAAGGCGCGGGCTCGAGCCCGCACAACGACGGCGCAGCGCTCGCGCGCCAGGGCGCCGTCGTCGTCACGTTCAATTACCGGCTCGGTCCGTTCGGCTTCTTTTCGCATCCCGAGCTGACGAAGGAGTCGGGACACAGCGCATCCGGCAATCAAGCGCTGATGGACACGATCGCGGCGCTGAAATGGGTGCAGATCAACATCGCCGCGTTCGGCGGCGATCCGCGCAACGTGACGATCTTCGGCGAATCGGCCGGCGCGGCGATGGCTGCCGGTCTCGTCGGCTCGCCGCAAGCGGCGGGGCTGTTCCGCCGTGCGATCTCCGAGAGCGGCGCATGGATGGGTCTGAGCGTCGCGCCGATGCGTACACGGCAGCAGGCCGAGCAGCCGACAGGACGACGAGGCGCGCCGCCGCCGCCGCTGATGCCGCTCGACGAGCTTCGCGCGAAATCGGCCGACGAGATCTCACGGACGCTCTTCGGCGCCGGAATGATTGTCGACGGCTGGATCATCCCGGAGGATCAGTCGCTGACCTTTGCGCAGAGGCGGCAGCAGCCGGTCGACGTCCTCGTCGGATCGAACAAGGACGAAGGCACGTTCGCCGGCAACACGACCGCGGCGGCGTGGACGAACCGCGTTCGCCAGCGCTTGGGCGATCTGGCCGACGACTACTTGAAACTCTATCCGGCCGCTTCCGACGAGGAGGCGACGCGCTCGTCGCAGACGGCGTTCCGCGATGAGCTCGCGTGGCACATGCGCCTGTACGCGAGCCTGCAGGCGAAGCGCGGGAACCGCGCCTTTTGGTACTTCTTCACGCACGAGCCGCCCCATGCGCCGGACGCGAGAAATCTGAAAGCGACGCACGCGTCCGAGATTCCGTACGTGTTCAACAATCTCCGATCGCCGCGCGTGTTTCCCGACGCGAGCTCGCCGGAGCTTGCCTCGGCATCGGCGCCGGATCGCGCGCTCGCCGAGCGCGTCTCAACGTACTGGCTGAACTTCGCGCGTACAGGCGATCCCAACGGCACGGGCCTGCCGCGCTGGCCTGCGTTCGACGCCGCGGCCGCCGCGCCGATGATCCTCGGCGAGATCGACGAGGCGCCCGATCGACAGCGGCTCGCGATCTACGACAAGCTGTACGCGAAGATTGTGGGAGGGTTGAAGGAGTGAACCGCGTGCGCTCGGCCGGGATCTAATTGCCACCCCTGCCGCGGCCCGGCTTCTCTTCGGGCGCGCCCGTGCCTTCCGAGCCGATGAACAGCCTCTTCCCGTCCGGAAACGTGATGTCGCGGCCGTTCGCGCGGAACGTACCGTCCTTCGCCTGGAAGCCTTCGACGATGATCTGGACGCCCAAGGGCACCGAGTTCTTGGTCCAGCCGCGGCGGAGCAGCGCGTTCGGCGCGCCGCCTTCGACCGCCCATTGATCCACCTTTCCGTCCGGGCTCGCCACGTCGATGTGGATCCAAGTGTGCGGGTTGGCCCACTCCATCTTGACGACGGTGCCCTTGATCGTGACGGGCTTGTTGACGTCGAACTCCGCCGCGAACGAGTGGTGCGCGAGAACCGGCGCGGCAGTTGCGGCAAGCAGCGCGGCACCGGCGAGAACGCGGAACAGTCTCATGGCGCGACCTCGGAAACAGTATAGCGCCACTCCTCGGGCTTACTTCGACGGCTTCTTTTTCACGTCGCCGTAGAGCAGCTCCTCCGAGAATTCGACGCAGTTGTACTCGAGCAGCTGGACGTTTGGCTCCACCCGGCGGTAGAGCGGCATACGGATCGTCCAGGGCCGCGCGAACGTCTTCGGGTCCTCCATCCGCGCCTCGTAGTTGAGGCCGTTCCCGCCGGGCGCCAGGGAATAGCGCTCGGTGACGGTGAGCGCATCGCTGTGGTGGTTGCCGGCCCGGTCGAACCAGGACTGGTCGTTGAAGCCGTTGACCTCGATGACGAGCGTATCCCCATCCCACTTGCCGTTCGACCACCCCATCCAGCTGTCGACCGGAGACTCGGTGTGGTTGATCATGTGGACGTTCCGATTGGCGCCGGCATACTCGTACACGAAGAGGATGTCCTTCTCTCCCTGCACGATCTGAAACGGATACGGCATATACGTCGCCCGCGGCAGCCCCGCCATATAGCACCGGGCTTCCGGATCCGACTTGGGCCATCCGGCCCGATTCTCTTCTCGCTTCTTGAGACCCTCCGGCGTGTACGGGATCGTCCCGTTGTTGTCGACGATCACGCTCTGTCCCGGCGGAACCGCGAAGAGCGCGCCGAGCTGCGAGAACGGCGTCGCCGAGGCGGAGTGACCCTCGAGGTTCCAGTTGGCCGTGTTGATGGCCTGCCAGATGCCATTCAGGTTCGGATGGCCGGCGATGCGATCCGGTCGTGCGGCTTGCGGCCCGCCACGGCCCTGCGCCCGCGCCGGCGCACCGCCGCGCCCTGAGGGCTGCTGCCCTTCGACGTTGCTCAGGGCATCCCGACCCTTCGGCACGCTCAGGGTCGCCTCGAGCGCAGTCGAAAGGCGAGCGTCAGTCGAGGGATG
>QHWK01000868.1 GCA_003223775.1 Acidobacteriota bacterium | reverse complement strand
ACGTGCCCGAGTCAAGAACGCAAAGCAGGCAAATGCCGCGAAGACGCACGGCCCGGTCGAGTGGACGCAAACCTCAGCGTGTCTTTGCCTTTGCGCCCTTTGCCTCCTCGGCGTTCTCTAGACTTCCAGCAGGTCGCGGCCGAGGACGACCTCGCCCTTGAAGTGCTTGCGCGCGAGCGGGACCCATGACCGCTCGGCATCCGCGTTGTTGTCGGGGACGAAGTGCGACAGGACGAGTGTTTTGACGCCGGCCTCCTGCGCGATGCGGCCCACGTCCTCGACGGGCGTATGGCTCTCGAGAATGTGGCGCGCGATCGACCGCGCGTTGCCGGCGGCCTCGGCGGCATACGCGTCAGGGAACATCACCTCGTGCACGAGGACGTCGGCGCCGCGCGCGAGCGCGACGAGCGCATCCGAGCGCGTCGTGTCTCCCGAGAAGACGACGGATCGATCGGGCCCATCGATGCGGTAGGCGAAGGCGATCGGCACCATCGGATGGTGGACAACGGCGGCGCGGACGACCACGCGCTCGTCCTTGACGACGACGCCGCCCTCCTTCAACTCGTGCGCGTGCACGAGCGGCCGGAGCGGCGCGCGGCCTTCGTCGGTGACGCGGACGTCGATGTCGGCCGCGCTCATCTCGAAGAAGAGATCCGTCATGTGCGCGAGCGGCGGCGGCCCCCACGTGTCGACGTCGGTGCGAAGCCCCGCGGCCCACGCGAGCAGAACGAGCGTGCCGAAGTCCGCGTTGTGATCGGAGTGATGGTGCGTGATGAAGACGTGTCGCAGCCGCGTCAGCTCCACGCCGGCGAGCACCATCTGCCGTGCGACGCCGTTGCCGCAGTCGACGACGTAGGCGACGCCGTCGACGACGACGACCGACGCGGGCGCCGCGCGTCCGCGCTTCGGCGTCGGGCCGCCCGCGGTGCCCAGGAGCACGATGCGCGTGCGGCGCGAGGTCTGCGCGGCCCCGCGCGGCGTCCAGCGCGCCGCGATCGCGCCGCCCGCTGCGAGACGCAGAAACGTACGCCGCCGCATCACATCCGACCCGCCAGGCCTGCCCGACCCGCCAGGCCTGCCCGACCCGCCTGGCCTGCCCGACCCGCCTGGCCTTTCATCGCTTCACGACGCCGATGTTCACGATCGTGTCGCCTTTCTTCAGCGACGGCACCGCGCGGATGAACATCACGATCCCTTCGTCGGTCGCGGTGATCTCCTGCAGCGGCCTGTTCACGTAGTCGGTGACGACGCCGATCTTCGCGCCCTTCGCGACGTGCGCGTCGCGATCGACGAGCGGATGGAACATGCCGTCGCGATCGGCGGCGAGCGACACGATCTTCTCCACCCACACGGGATTGCGCACCGGCGCCGCGATCGCGCCGCCCATTTTGAGGTGCGCCATCACGTTTTTCACGCCGGCCGAGAGGCGCGCTGCGTCCGCGATGTCCACCGGTCCGGAGCGGCCCGCCTCGGCGGTGAACGACGGCTTCCCGCGCGTCGACGCCGCGTTCTCGAGGAATCGCGCGGCAGTCGGATCCTTCGGACGATCGGCGGAGATGATGATGTGATCGAGCCCGAAGGCGAGCACCATCGCTTTCGAGAACTCGTCCTGCTTCTGGTTGCCGGTGACGGTCCAGTAGCTGTAGGGCCGGAGGTTCTCGTCGAGATCGCCGCCGTGCAGATCGATCAGGTGATCGCAGCGCGGTTCATGCTCTTGTTGTCGGTCGGGTTCACGTGCGGAACGATTTTCTCGAACGAGGGCACGTTGACGATCGGCACGAGCACGAGCGTGCCGGACACGTCCCGTGGGTTCACTGTGTCGATCAGCTGCTCGACGGCCACAATCGACGCGTACTCCGTGCCGTGCGCGCCCGACGCGACGGCAAGTACCGGCCCCGGCCGCGCGCCATGGATGACGACGACCGGAATGTCATAGCCGGCGTCGGATCCCGCGGGCACCTTCAGCACGCCGTACGCCTTCTGGCCGCGCTGCGCCGTCGCCGTGCCGGACGTGAAGGTTGGATGCTGATCCTGTGCGGCCGCCGTCTGAGCGGCACAGGTCAACGCCAGAGCCGCCGCCGCGCAGATGCTTTTCATGCGCGCAACTTTACAACGGTTCGTGCGAGCCCATATAGTTGCCGATTGGCCCCGTGAAAACCCATTCCCTCTACGTCAACGGCGAGTTCGTCACGGCGAAATCGACGAAAACGCTCGACGTGATCGAGCCGGCGACCGGCGAGACGCTCGGACGCGTGCCCGACGCCGGCGCTGACGACGTCGCCGCCGCCGTCGGCGCCGCCCGCGCCGCCTTCGACGAAGGCCCGTGGAAGGACGCGACGGCGCAGGATCGCGGCCGCGTGCTGTTCGAGCTCGCCGTCGCGGTGCGGACGCGCGCCGCCGAGCTCGCCGAGCTCGAGACGCGCAACACCGGCAAGCCGATCGTCGAAGCCGCCGACAACGCGATGAGCCTCGCGCTGCGCGAGCCGATCGGCGTCGCCGGACAGATCATTCCCTGGAACTACCCGCTGCTCATGGCGGCGTGGAAGCTCGCGCCGGCGATCTGCGCCGGCTGCACGACGGTGCTCAAGCCGGCCGAGCAGACGCCGCTCTCGATCCTGGAGCTCGCGTCGAGCTTCGCGGACGCCGGCCTCCCGCCGGGCGTCGTCAACATCGTCACCGGCCTGGGCGAGACGGCGGGCGCGGCGATCGTCGCGCATCCGAACGTCGACAAGATCGCGTTCACTGGCAGCGCGGAAGTCGGCAAGGCGATCATGCGCAGCGCCGCCGGCACGCTGAAGAAGATTTCGCTGGAGCTCGGCGGCAA
>QHWK01000045.1 GCA_003223775.1 Acidobacteriota bacterium | reverse complement strand
CTGGCGTGCACGCGGCGTCGGGCGTCGACTCGCTGCCGCTCGCCGGCGGCGGATCGATGCAGCCGGTCGCGATCGACGGCGAACCGGCGCGGCCGCTGTCGGAGCAGCCCGAGGTCGCCGTGCGCGAGATCCTCGCCGGGTATCCGGCGACGGTCGGCATGCGGATCGTCGACGGCCGCGACTTCGGGGACGGCGACCGGGAAGGACGGCCGCGCGTGGCGCTCGTCAGCGCGTCGATGGCGCGGCGCTTCTGGCCGAACCAGCGCGCCATCGGCAAGCGGCTCACGCTCGGCCTCATGTCGAATGACGTGCGCGAGGTGGCCGGCGTCGTGAGCGACGTGAAGATCAACGGATTGAACGAGACCGAGTCGCAGATGGTCTACGTGCCGGCGACGCAGGTGCCGACGCCGCGCATGTCGCTCGTCGTGCGGTCGACGGTGCCGACCGAGGCGATCACCGCGTCGGTCGTCGCCGCGCTGCACGCCGTCGACGCGGAGCTGCCGGTCGTCGACATCCACACGATGGACGAGGTGATCGGCGAATCGATTGCGCAGCAGCGTTTCGCGATGCGGCTGCTCACCGCGTTCGCGGCGCTCGCGCTGCTGCTCGCGGCCGTCGGCATCTACGGCGTCCTGTCGTACACCGTTCGGCAGCGGGTGCAGGAGATTGGGATCCGCATGGCGCTCGGCGCCGCGCGGCTCGACGTCGTGCGCCTCATCGTGGTCGAAGGGCTGAAGCCGACGCTCGCCGGCCTCGGCATCGGTCTCCTCGGCGCCGCAGCGCTCGGCCGCGTGCTGAGCACGCTCGTGTTCGGCGTGACGCCTCGCGACGCGGCCACGTTTGCCGCGGTGTCGGGCGTCGTGATCGTCGTCGGCCTCCTGTCGTGTCTGCTGCCCGCCTATCGCGCAACGCGCGTCGATCCGCTCCAGGCGCTCCGGACGGAGTGACGGTTCCACTTGACAAGTCTTCGTGACTTCGTTTTCTTCGTCTCTTCGTGATAAACCGTCACAGTGGAGCGTCTTCAGAAGATCCTCTCGCAGGCGGGCGTGGCATCCCGCCGCGCGAGCGAGCAGCTGATGCTCGAGGGGCGCGTGCAGGTGAACGGCGCGACGGTGCGCGAGCTCGGCAGCAAAGCCGATCCCGCGCGCGACGACATTCGCGTCGACGGCCGGCGCGTGAAGGTCGTCGAGCAGCATCGCTATCTGCTGCTGAACAAGCCGCGCGGCTACGTGACGACGCGATCCGATCCGCAGCGGCGGCAGACGGTGGTGGATCTCATCCGCGGCGTCCGTGAGTACGTGTATCCCGTCGGACGCCTCGACTACGAGTCCGAAGGGCTGCTCCTCCTCACCAACGACGGCGAGCTTGCGGCACGCCTCACCCATCCGAGCCACGGCGTCGCGCGCATCTACCAGGCGCGCGTGCTCGGCGTACCCGACGAGCACGATCTGCAGCGGCTCAGCCGCGGCGTCGCGATCGATGGCCGCCGCACCGAGCCGGCCGACGTGCGCCTGCTCCCCGTGCGCCGCGGCGCCGAAGAGGCGACTCTCGTCGTGACGATCCGCGAAGGACGCAACCGCCAGGTGCGGAAGATGTGCGAGGCGATCGGCCATCCGATCGCGCATCTGCGGCGCGTCGCGATTGGGCCGATTCGCGATCCGAAGCTGAAGCTCGGCGCCTGGCGCGAGCTCCGCCCGGACGAGATCGCGGCGCTTAGAAAGGCGGCGCAGGGAGGGAGCACCCCTCAACGCGTTCGCCACTAGATGCACGACCCACACGCCGCGCTTCGCGACGACGTCCGGCTCCTGGGCGGACTGCTCGGCGACACGCTGCGCGCCCGCGAGGGGGACGCCTTCTTCGAGCGCGTCGAGGAAGTGCGCGCGATCGCGAAGCGCGCGCACGAGGGTGAGCGCGGTCAGTTCGACCGCCTCGCCGATCTGCTCCGCGGCCTGCCGCTCGCCTCCGCGGTGCCGGTGGCGCGCGCCTTCGCGCATTTTCTGACGCTCGCGAACATCGCCGAGCAGCACCATCGCGTGCGGCGCCGCCGCGAGTACGCGCGCGCGCCGGAGCGCCAGCCGCAGCCTGGATCGTGCGAGGAGACGTTTCCGCGGCTGCTCGCGTCGGGCGTCGAGCCGTCGGCGCTCGCGGCCGCCGTCGCCGCGCTGCGGATCGAGCTCGTCCTGACCGCGCATCCGACCGAGATCGCGAGACGTACGTCGATGCAGGCGCAGCGGCGTATCGCCGACACGCTCGCCGTCCGCGATCGGACGGATCTGACCACCGCAGAGCGCGACGGCGCGATCGAGACGCTGCGCCGCGAGATCGCGATCGTGTGGCAGACCGACGAAGGGCGCAATCGTCCGGTGACGCCGCTCGACGAAGTGCGCGCCGGGCTCGTCGTCTTCGAGCAGTCGCTGTGGGACGCCCTGCCGCAGTACCTCCGGATGCTCGATCGCGCGCTCGGCGCGTCGACCGGCGAGGCGCTGGCGCTCGACGCCGCGCCCATGACGTTCGGATCCTGGATTGGCGGCGATCGCGACGGCAACCCCACCGTGACGCCCGAGGTGACGCGGCAGGCGACGTGGCTCGCGCGCTGGATGGCGGCGCACTTGTACCTCGGCGAGGTGATCGCGCTGCGGCGCGAGCTGTCGCTCGCGAGCGCCAGCGAGGAGCTCCGCGCGCGCGTCCCTGACGCGCCGGAGCCGTATCGCGCGCTGCTCCGCGGCGTCGTCGCGCGGCTCGAGGCGACGCGCGAGCACGCGCGCGCGCAGCTCGAGGCTCCGCCGGCTCCGATCGGCGACGGTCCTGCGCCGCTCGTCGCCGTCTCCGAGCTCGCCGCGCCGCTGCGGCTCTGTCATCGCTCGCTCGTCGAGACGCACAACGAGGTGATCGCCGCGGGACGGCTCACCGACATCCTGCGCCGCGTCGCCGCGTTCGGTCTGACGCTCGCGCGGCTCGACATTCGGCAGGAATCCTCGCGGCACGCGGAAGCCGTGAGCTGGATCGCGCGGCAGCGCGGCCTGGGCCCGTACGCCGACGCGGCCGAGGAGCAGCGCGTCGCGATCGCGTTGCGCGCGCTCGAAGACGGGATCGCGCCGCTGACCGACCGGGAAATCGAGGCCGCGCCCGACGCCGTACGCGACGTCCTCGAGACGTGCCGAACGATCGCGGCGCTCGACGCGGAGTCGCTCGGCGCCTACGTGATCACGATGGCGCGTCGCGCGTCGGACGTGCTCGCGGTCGAACTGCTCCAGCGGCTCGCCGGCGTGCAGCGTCCGATCCGCGTCGTGCCGCTGTTCGAGACCGCCGACGATCTGCAGGCGGCGGGCGACGTGCTCGACGCGCTGCTCAACCTCCCGTGGTACCGCGACCGGATCGGCGGCCGCGTCGAGGTGATGGTCGGCTACTCCGATTCGGCGAAAGACGCCGGGCGCTTCGCCGCCGCGTGGGCGCTCTACGGCGCGCAGGAGCAGATCGTCGCGGCGTGCCGGCGTCGCGGCGTCGCCGTCACACTCTTTCACGGCCGCGGCGGCAGCATCGGCCGCGGCGGCGGGCCGACCTACCTCGCGATTCAGTCGCAGCCGCCCGGCTCGGTCGACGGCACGCTGCGCGTCACCGAGCAGGGCGAGATGATTCAGGCGAAGTTCGGGCTGATCGACATCGCCACACGCACGCTCGAGGTCTACACGACGGCGACGCTCGACGCGGTGCTGATGCCGGCCGCCGACCCGGATCGCGCGTGGCGCGAGACGATGGATCGGCTGTTCGAGGAGAGCCGCAGGGCGTATCGCGCCGTCGTGCACGAGGACCCGCGCTTCCTCGAGTACTTCCGCACGGCGACGCCCGAGCCGGAGCTGCGGGCCATCAACATCGGCAGCCGGCCCGCGCGGCGCAGCGCCGGCGGCGGCGTCGCGGCGCTGCGCGCCATACCGTGGCAGTTCGCGTGGACGCAGACGCGGCTGCTGCTCGCGTCGTGGCTCGGCATCGAGACGGCGCTCGAGTGCGCGCACGCGCGCGGCGAGACGGCGCAGCTGCACGAGATGTACGCGCGCTGGCCGTTCTTCCGATCGACGCTCGACCTGATGGAGATGGTGCTCGCGAAAGCGGACGCGCGCATCGCCGCCGAGTACGACCGCCGGCTCACGCCGCCGGATCTCCAGCCGCTCGGCGAAGACCTGCGCTCACGCCTCGCGCGCGCGGCCGCGGCCGTGCTCGAGGTGACCGGCCACCGCGAGCTCGTGGAGTCCAACCGCGTGCTGCGGCGATCGATCGACACGCGCAACCCGTACGTCGATCCGATCAACCTGGTGCAGATCGAACTGCTGAACCGGCTGCGTCAGGCTCCGGATTCACCGGAGCTGCGGCGCGCATTTGCGATCACCGTCAACGGGATCGCAGCCGGGATGCGCAATACCGGTTAGACGGCGTCGGGTTCGGTGGCTGGCAACTCTTCATCGGCCGGCGTCCGTTCGACGAGCAGCGGCGCTTCGAGACCCAGCGCTTCGGCCATGTCCTCGACCCTCGGGAGATCGCTCAGATCGTTGAGGCCGAAGCGGATCAGGAATTCCTTCGTCGTCGCGTACATGAACGGACGGCCGACGACCTGCTTGCGACCGACGATCTTGATCAGGTGCCGCTCGAGCAGCGTGTTCAGCACGCCCGACGTGTTCACGCCGCGCACGTCGGTGATTTCCGCCGCGGTGATCGGCTGGCGGTACGCGATCACGGCGAGCGTCTCGAGCGCCTGCACCGTGAGCTTCTGCGTCGTGCGCTCGTGGAACAGCCGGCGGACCCATTCGTGGAGATCGGTGCGCGTGACGATCTGGTAGCCGCCCGCGACCTCGACGATCTGCAGGCCGCCGGGGCGATCGTACTCGCGCTTGAGCGCCTCGAGCGCCGCCTGGACGTCTTCCTTCGGCTCGGTGTCGAGCAGCTTGAAGATCGCTTTCGGCGTCAACGGTTCGGGCGATGCGAAGATCAGCGCCTCGAGGATCGCCTTCAGCTCGGCGCCCGCGTGCGGCGAAACGGCTTCCTGCCCTGCCGCCATGCTGCCTTCCTGCCCTGCGGAATTACCCACGGTGCGCCTCCGGATCGCCGATCGGATGCGGCGCGTCGGCCGGCCGCGGCCGCTTGTAGACGCGAATCGGACCGAAGCTCCCCGACTGGAACACGCGCACGAGCTTCAGCCGGATCATCTCGAGCAGCGCGATGAAGGTCACGATCACCCCGCGGCGATCGTCGACGTCCGCGAAAAGATCCTCGAAGCCGCACGCTTCGGTCTCCGACAGCCGCGCGAGCAGCTGCTCGATGCGCACCTCCACCGGAACTTCCTCCGGCGGCAGGACCATCTTCGGCCGCTGCTTCAGCCGCTGCACGACGGCCTGAAACGCGGTCATGAGGCTGAAGAGATCCACTTCGAGCTCCGGCTCGTACTCGTCGCCGGCGAGCGCCGCCACGCGCTCGTCCGGCCGCAGCCACTGCGCCGCGCGCAGCTGCTCGCGCTCGTGCAGGAGCCCCGCCGCCGCCTTGAACTTCTGGTGCTCGAGCAGCCGCCGCACCAGCGCGTCGCGCGGATCCTCTTCCGGCTCGCCCTCCACGCCCGCCGCCGTTTCCGGCCGCGGCAGCAGCATCTTCGACTTGATGTGAATCAGCGTCGCGGCCATGACGAGGAACTCGCCGGCGACGTCCAGATCCAGCTCCTGCATCAGCGCGATCGCGTCGAGATACTGCGACGTGATCAACGCGATCGGGATGTCGTGGATGTTCACCTCGTTGGTGCGAATGAGGTGGAGCAGCAGATCGAGCGGCCCCTCGAAGTTCGAGAGCCTGACGGGGAACGCCTCGGGCGCCGACTCGAAGTCCGCGTGAAGGCTGGTCATCGGTACGCGATCTTCATCGCGTCGCGGACGCGCGCCATCGTCGTCGCGGCGATCGTGCGCGCGCGCTTCGACCCCTCGAAGAGGATCTCCTTCAGGCGATCGGGCCGCGCGAGCACCTGCGCGCGCCGCTCGCGAATCGGCGCGAGGTGCGCGTTCATCGCGTTCGCGAGCTTCGTCTTCACCTCGACGTCGCCGACCTTCCCCGCGCGGTAGCGCGCCTTGAGATCGTCGACCTCGGCGGTGTTCGGGTTGAACGCATCGTGGTAGGTGAACACCGGGTTGCCTTCCACGGTTCCGGGGATGTCGGCGCGGATCCGCTTCGGGTCGGTGTACATCTGCCGCACCTTCTTGGTCACGTCTTCGGGCGAGTCCGACAGGTGAATCGTGTTGCCGAGGCTCTTGCTCATCTTCTTGTCGCCGTCGAGGCCCGGGAGACGCCGCATCGCGCCGCGCGTCAGCATCGGCTCCGGCTCGACGAGGACGTCGCCGTAGAAGTTGTTGAACCGGCGCACCACCTCGCGCGCCAGCTCGAGGTGCGCGACCTGATCTTCGCCGACCGGCACGTACCGCGCGTCGTACATCGCGACGTCGGCCGTCTGCAGCAGCGGATAGCCGAGAAAGCCGATCGACGACAGATCCTTGTCGCGCAGATTCTCCTGCTGCTCCTTGTAGGTCGGCACGCGCTCGAGCCACGGCACCGGCACGACCATCGACAGCAGCACGTACAGCTCGGCGTGCTCGGGCACGAGCGACTGCACGAAGAAGGTGCTCTTCTCCGGATCGAGGCCGGCGCCGATCCAGTCGGCGGCGTTCTCGTAGGTGTACGACGTGATCTGCGTGGTGTCGGCGAAGTCGCTGGTCAGCGCGTGCCAGTCGGCGACGAAGTAGAAGCAGTCGTACGTGTCCTGCAGCGACACCCAGTTGCCGAGCGCGCCGACCAGATGTCCGATGTGCAGGCGGCCGGTCGGCCGCATGCCTGACACGACGCGCGGCTTGGGATTCACTTCGTCGGAAGCCAGGACACGATGAACCGGTACGGCGGCACGACGATGTGCTCGAAGCCGCCGGTGAAGATCAGCGCGTAGAGCAGCAGAAAGCCGTACGGCCGCAGCTGATTGAACGGCGCGGCGAGCGATCGCGGCAGCAGCCCCGCGAGCACGTTGCCGCCGTCGAGCGGCGGAATCGGCACCATGTTGAAGACGGCGAGGAGCACGTTCAGCCGCAGCAGCTGGCCGAGAATCGCCGCGAGCGGCGCGGTGACGTTCGGCTCGCCCAGCGTCTGCGGCGACACCGGCAGAACGATCGACACGATCGACGCCGCGAGCGCGAGCAGCAGGTTGCTCGCCGGACCGGCGGCGGCCACGAGCATGTAGTCGCGGCGCGGATGGCGCAGATAACGCGTGGTCACCGGAACCGGCTTCGCCCATCCGATGAGCGGCGCGCCGCTCACCATCGCGATCAGCGGAAAGAGAATCGTCCCGATCGGATCGGCGTGCACGAGCGGGTTCAGCGACACGCGGCCGAGCAGCCGCGCCGTCGGATCGCCGAGGCGATCGGCCGTCCACGCGTGAGACATCTCATGAACCGTCAGCGAGAACAGGAGTACGACGAGCGCGATGAAGATCTGCGCGACGTTGATGTCCAGCAAGGAAAGTAGGTTAAGTCCGGCTCGCGAAAAACGCAAGAACGGCATCGGCCGTTTTCGCGCCGACAACCGCGGCCAGCTCTTCACGCGTCGCGCGCCGCACGCCGGCGACGTTCGTCTCGGATGCGCTGAATCAACAGCAGCGCAGGATCGTTGGCCGTGAGCGCAATCGGATCCTCGCGATCGCGCGTGTAGAGCAGCTCCTCCTTCTTTGCGATCCCGACGGCGACGAGGTTCGCGAGCCCCAGCTCTTCGAGGGCCGCATACGCGGCCGAGAGCTGTCCCTTCCCGCCGTCGATGACGACGAGATCGGGAAACGGGCCACCGAGCTCGAGCAGCTTGCGATATCGGCGGTGTACGACTTCGTGCATCGCGGCGAAGTCGTCCTGGACGCGGGGGCTGGGAGCCAGGGGCTGGGGGCTGGCTGTTATCGAGGGATCGCGGCGACCGAGCGCGATTTGTTTCCTCGAGCCTTTACGGCTCGCCCCGAGCCCCCAGCCGCCAGCTTCGACGACGCCGCCGCGAATGCGGAACTTCCGGTAATCCGACCGTCGCATCCGCCCGTCCTCGCAGACGACCATCGACGCGACGGTCTCGCTCCCCTGAATCGTCGAGATGTCGAAGCATTCGATCCGCCGCGGCAGCGACGGCAGCGCGAGCACGTGCTGCAGCGTCTCGAGCGCGTCGTACTGCGCGGTCTTCGCCTGGTTGAAGCGCGTCTGATACGCGATGCCGGCGTTGCGGTTCGCCAGATCGACCATGCTGCGCTTGTCGCCGCGCTGCGGCACGACAATGCGTACGCGCCGCCCGGCGCGGCTGCCGAGAAACGACTCGAGCGCCTCGCGCTCGTCGGGCTCGACCGGCGCATGGATCTCCGGCGGCGCGCCGCGCAGCTCGTAGAACTGCTGAATGGCGGCCGCGAGCACCTCGCCCTCGCGCGATCCGGCGATCGCCTCGTCTGTCCCGAGCTCCACGCGCTCCACCACGCGCCCGCTGCGCACCTGAAAGACCTGGATCGCCGCGCCCGCCGGCCCGAGCTTCAACCCGAAGACGTCGCGGTGCCCCATCTCCACGGTCGCCATCTTCTGCTGGCGATCCTGGAGCGTCTGCACCGTCCGCATCGCGTCGCGCAGCTGCGCCGCCTGCTCGAACCGCTCGTGCTCGGCCGCCTCGGCCATGCGCGCCCGCAGCGTTTCGATCAGCTCGTCGTTCTTCCCCTCGAGAAAGAGCTGCGTCGTCGCGACCGCGCGCCCGTACTCGTCGGGCGAGCAGACCTCGTCGACGCACGGCGCGATGCAGCGCTTGATGTCGTACTCGAGGCAGGGCCGCCCGCGCTTGCCCGTGATCACTTCGTTGCACGAGCGAATCCCGAACAGCCGGTGCGTCAGCGCCATCGTGCGGCGCGCGAAGTGCGCCGGCATGAACGGGCCGGCGTAGAAGCTCCCGTCGCGCTCGACGCGGCGCGCGACGAGGACGCGCGGAAACGGCTCGTTGGTCGTCAGCTGCAGGAACGGATAATTCTTGTCGTCGCGCAGCAGGATGTTGTACTTCGGCGAGCGCTGCTTGATGAGATTGTTCTCGAGCGCCAGCGCCTCCACCACCGAATCGGTGACGATGAACTCGAGGCGGGCGACTTCGTCCAGGAGCGCGTCGGTCTTGGCGTCGGCGCCGTGGGCGCCCAGGTAGTTGCGGACGCGATCGCGCAGCGCGCGCGCCTTCCCGACGTAGATCGTGTCGCCGTCCGCGTTGAAGTACAGATAGACTCCGGGCTGCTCCGGCAGCCGGGCAATCTGCTCCTTGAGTTCGTGGATGGCCATACGGTACTATGTCGCGTCTCGTCCCAGTGCCTGAACCCTCCATTATACGGCACGCGCCAGACCCCGAGCGCTTCCGGAAGCGGCGGACGTTCACCGGTCTCGTCGGCGCGGCGTGCATGCTGCCGCTGCGGGCGATCATCGATCTCTGCGTCAGGCTGCGCATCCATCCCAACACGCTGACGCTCATCGGCGTCATCATCAACGTCGGCGCGGCGTGGGCGCTCGGCTTCGGGCGGTTCCTGCTGGCGTTCTTCATCATGCTCG